>JAUVKA010000322.1 GCA_030592205.1 Bacteroidota bacterium
AGCAATGTTTTTGGATCGAACAATTCAACTATTCCTGTTGACTTATTATATAAGGCATAATAATACTTATTACCATGATTCATATCAAAGAAAATCCAGTTCTCAAATTCAAAAAAGTATTGTACAATAGAAGCTTTGTTTTGGCTGCGAATTTGAAAATGGATTCTTATTGGTGGGGTCAGGTTTAATTTTTCTCCAATCAATCTGATGTTTCCCAAAATCAATTACATATTTAGCTTTAGCTCCAAGATGATCAATTTTATAAATAGTATCAGGATACGGGTGCTTAAAATATACTTCATTTTTATATCTGGGGAAACTTTGGTACATCACAAATCCTGATTTTTTTATCGTTGGACGATCTATACCTCTGTATCCCACTTTTGAAAGGCTATCTGATATTATAAGATAAGAGTAATCTCGTTTATCATTAATAATGTTGTAGGGTTTTCCTGTGTAATAAGCGGTACTACCGTCATCTAATAATACCATCCCTTCATTATTGATCTTATTTGGAACCTCTTTCTTGAAAGTACCATCAATGGTAAAATAAAAATTAGATTTTTTATCCCAAGAAAAGATTACGACATTATCATTTTTGTAATCAATCATAAAGGAAAAAGGATCAACAAGTTCTCCTGGGCCTTTCCCTAATCTTATATGATTACTAATAAACTCACCTTCTTCGTTAAAGCTCATCAGCATATTGTCCCGTATATTGGTCAGAAAGAAGTTCTCTCCATGTTTTTCTGCCAATGCAACCCTTCCCACTAAACAATCTTTAGATGTTTCAAGAGGAATGAACGAGCAGCTTTTTATAGCGGTTCCAATATCTTCGGAATGGTTTTTAAGATCAATTCGAATACGTATGGGTTCCGTTTTAGCACTTTGTCCAAAAGTTTTAGATGACAGCACTATAAGAACAATGACAGTGATAAAACAACAATTCTTAACCAGACGTAAATAGTTTAGTGGCATTTTAATTATTCAAATTGATATTAATAACAAACTTAAGACATTGACTATCCAATTCAAATACTATTCTCATCCTTAATAAAAACCTTAGATTGTAACGCACTCCTCAACTTCTTCAATTCGTTGAAATTTAAACAAACCAACAATCCCCCCCTCCCACCTCATTTGCGGGCAGAAAAAGGGCAGAAACGAAAAACCACCTACCGAAAAAAATCGACAAGAGGTTGATATTAAGCAGTGGGACATACAGGATTCGAACCTGTGACCTCTTGCCTGTCAAGCAAGATGTTCTATTTTTCCAGTTAAATACAAGAAGGATCCTTTCTGAATCTTAATAGGATTTTTTTCACAGTTTTCTCCACAGTTTTCTCCGAACCTTTCACCGAAGTTTTCTCCGAATTCATTCCGAATTCATTCCGACATTTCCAATTGGGATTTAACGATTGTTATCCAAGAAGGTTTAGGGCATACTACAGAAAAACAACACAAGGCTATCTGGATGAGTTTGAAAATGAGACTCTGGCCAAAGCTGGTGAAGTTTTGGACTTGAGTTGAAGCTATCGTGGGTGTTTCTTTTTTTCTTATTGCGTTTTATAATGCGTTAAAAAATCATTACTCTAATGAATGCCGCAATACAAATAACTGATTATTAGACTGTTTTCTAATTCTATTGCGTCAAGATTACGTATTATTATTATTAACAGACGCAATAGATTCGTCGTTTCCCGGATACCATAGTGCTGCTCTTGTCTTGCCTGCTTTGTAGATTTGTCCACCTGCTTTGAGCTCTCTGATTAAAGTTTGCACCTGATCTTTTGATAAGGCAGGTAGCACTTGCAACAGCTCCCTAAGTCTACTACCACTATTCCTGTTTTCCTTTATATGTTTTAAAAGCAAAGCCTTGTTTGTTTCTCGATCCAATCCTTTTTTTCGTGTATATAGACCTTTTTCGTTCACCATTTTGTAATACTTGTGACTAAGGATATATTTAACCCCACGGCCCCGACCATAACTTTCAACTACACCCTTTTCCACCAGCAACTGCAAACGATTTTGAAATTGAACCGGCACTCTGTTCTCTCTATGTATATAATTCAACAACAAAAAATCTGCTGTACTGAAAAGATCTAAAGTTTCCCGACCTATCTTTTCAAGAAATTGCAGAAAATGAGGATCCTGCACTTGTCCGTTAAGATTAAGTATAACCTGGTATTGATCCGTACCCGTAAAATCCGGCATTGGTTTACTTTCTTGAATACTCAGCTCAAACATCAGATTCATGCCTTGCCCAGAGCGCTCTACCAAACCACATTTAGCAAAAATATCAGAAATACGTCTGTTTCGTGGCAACTGACGATCAAGAATATTCTGCTCAGTAATACCAACAGGAAAGCCACCAGGACTTTCTAGTATTAATCGACGGGGCTGTTGTCGTACAAAAATATTACCACCAAGTTGATAGTCGCGATGGCTAACAGCATTTAAAACAGATTCTCGAATAATACGTTCAGAAAAAGTTGGAATGTCCAATACAAAAAGCCCGGACTGAAAATGCTGTATATCGTTCCTTAGGTTAATCAGGTTCCAAAGTTCATCGTAATAACCAAAAAATCCTTGTCGAAAATCCTTCCTTTGCTGAGCAGGACCAGAGGCTTCAGACGCCCTATACTCAAAAACAACCTCAGCTTGAGCAAGATGTTGACCAAGTGCCTGTCTAGTGCCAAATAAAATTAGGGATGCATAAGTTAATCTGCCATCAACCAAGGCTTCAGAGTCATTTAGAAGTTGCTCATGAGTAAGAGTTTTTAAACCTTCATTTCCAGATTTACTAATCCAACGTTGGCGAAAATTCTCTATTGCTACCGGATCCAAGTCATTCATGGTTGCAGTGGAACAAATATCTGCTGAGAAATCATGCCCAGCCTCAGCTAAAATAGCTCGTAGTCGATCTTCAGTCATAGGGATCAAACTATCGCCATCCCGCTGCCAGTAAATTCCATTAAACTTAATTGGCATTCCAATAGGGCGCGTGGGAACTATAAAAATTAGAACCCTTCCATTAGGATGATTAACAACACTGAAATCAATGTTAATATGTAGTCGCTCAATCAAACCAGCCCTAGTTCTTTCAGGTTGTTCAAATGCAGCTGAATCAACAACTTTTCTTGGACGAATATCTGATACTCCAAATACGATCATCCCGCCTCCTTCATTTGCTAATGCCGCGCAGTATTTGACAAGTTCTTCAAAGTGAAAGTTATTTTTGGCTTCCTTAAATTCAAGGTTTTCCCCCTCTTTCGAGATCAAAATATTTTCTAATTGTTCAGCCAGCATAGTGAATCAGTTTTTGTTTGGTTCTATTCTGAAGAGTTGTCCGCCTCCTTCAGATTATAATGATCCTCAAACTGCTCCATTGTCATCAATCGGAAAGGGATATTCATTGTCTTATTGGCATTCATAGGTTTTTTGTAGGGTTTATTGGTCTGTTTCTCTAACACTAAAAGTAATATTTAAGAATCAATGAACAAAATACAAAAGAAAGGTTATGTAGGGTTACAAAAAAGGTTACGCAGGGTTACGAAAAGGGTGACGGGTAAGGGGTGACAGGTGAGTTTAAAATCATTAGTATTATTCCTCACTTATATTTCCATTTTCATTCCTAAACAACATCTATAAGGTAAAGGAATATTGTTTCAATATAACATAATCGTTACCTTTGTGATTAAGTTTAGTCAGTAAAATATTTAAGCAGGCAGGTATAGCATGGAGAAAGTAATTGTAGTATTAGAACAAACGGATACAGGTTTTTCTGCCTATATACCAGAATTGCCTATTACCTGTACCACGGGTGCAAATTTAGAAGAGGTTGAAATAAATATGCATGAGGCTTTGGAGTTGTACCTTGAAGTTTTGCTTATTGAAAATAAGCCTATTCCTTCCAAATTCAACAAGGAAATCGAATTTGATTATCGACTGGATATCCAGGATTTTTTCAGGCTTTTTGCACCGGTTAAGCAAACTGCTGTTGCACTTAAGGCAGGGATCAACCCTAGCTTACTCAGGCAGTATGCACGGGGAATAAAACATCCTAGCCTGGAGCAAGCCAAAAGAATTGAAGCTGCGGTTCATCAATTAGGCAGGGAATTGCTTAAAATCAGACTTGTTGGGTAGAGAGGCCGCTCACTTTGACAGAATATTATTTTCCTTGATTTGAGTTTTAAAAATATCGATGATTCAGATGAATTAGCCCTTCTATTGGCAAAACACTGGAGTGAAAAATGTGGGAAGCTGGCATAAAAAAAGCGGGAAGCTTGCATGAAAAAAGTGGGAAGCTCACGGCAGATTCACTATCAATTTTCATAGCAACAAAATATCCGTCCATTTCTAAGAAATGTTTTTACTTCAAAGCATATAGAACCAAATCCGGTTCTGCGCATAATAACCCTTCGGGATAAATTCATGATTGATTGAAAATAATGCCTGATTTTATCAAAAACCTACCTACCGAACAAATCTATAACTACTTGATTTTCAGAAAAGGGACATACGGGGTTCGAACCTGTGACCTCTTGCCTGTCAAGCAAGATGTTCTATTTTTCCAGTCAAATACAAGAAGGATCCTTTCTGAATCTTAAGAGGATTTTTTTCGCAGTTTTCTCCACAGTTTTCTCCACAGTTTTCACCGAACTTTTCTCCGAACTTTTCTCCGAACTTTTCTCCGAACTTTTTTGTGGATAATTCCTTCCTTTCTTCTGAGTAGTATTGCACTGAAGGAATTTCTATTGTTTACTATCCAACACTTTCCAATAGCCACCTTTATCAGGACCTATACGTTCTAACTTCCCATTCTCTTTTAATTGAGCAATTGCCATTTCTATTGCCCGTGTTGATTTGTCAAGGAGTTTTGCTATTTCTGGAATCGTTATTTCATTATTGATCCTGATCAAGTCCAAAATTTTCACCGAAGTTTTCACCGAAGTTTTCACCGAAGCTTTTTG
>JAUVKA010000024.1 GCA_030592205.1 Bacteroidota bacterium
CAGAAGAAAAAGCAGTTGAAGCGTACCGGGGTTCATATAAAAGATGAGGAGAAAATCCTTGCCCATTTAAGAAAGCTCCTCGATGAGGAAAAGATCTACAAAATGGTGGACCTGAGTCTTAATTTCTTGCTGAAGAATTAGGAACCAATACCAGCTATCTCTCAACTATTATAAATACACATTTTCATATTAATCTTAAATCTCTGGTAAATAAATACCGGATCGATGAGGCCAGAAAACTACTTGTTAGTGAAAAAGGTGCCGGATATAGTATTGAAGGTATCGCTCAGGAAGTTGGTTTTCAATCCAGGTCAGTCTTCTACCAAACTTTTAAGCAAATTACCGGACTGACTCCAACAGCCTATGTAAAAACCTATAAATCAATCTGTCCTGATTCTTAAAATCAGACAACTACTTTTTGCAAGCCTTATTATTACCCCCTAGTTTCGTGGTGCACGGACCAGTCCGTCAACATTTAAAACTTAAATCTAAGCATCATGAAAAAATTTAAAACATTCAACATTTGGTTAATCTGCCTTCTTATTCCATTTTTTATTCTTTCCTGTGGAGGTGGAAATGATGAAGCAAAACCAGCCAAAACCAAAACATCAGGATCTGCTCTTGATAAAATGACTTCTATGGCAGCTTCTTCCACCAAAGAGCTTAAGGGGATTGAAGACAAAGCAAAGTCTGAAATGGATCTTAATAAGCTAACCAAGATTGCCGAAGATATGGCGAAAAAGGAAAAAGAGCTGAACTCTGAATTTGTAGAATTTGTAGCAAAAAATGCCGCTAACCTGACGATTCCAGTTGAGCAAAACCTACATCAGGAATATTATGAATTGAAACCAATCCGGATTGAATATGCGGAAAGTATTGAAAAGATAAAAGTTGCTGTGGAAATAAATCCCTTGAAAACCCCCTACCCAAACAAAGAAAATTGGGTCTATCTGAAATTAGTTGATAAGGATGGCAATGTGGTGAAGAAATTACCTGCACCCAAGAAATATACTAAAGAGCTGACCAACGGCGGGTACATCTGGAATCCGTTTCTCAGTCCAGCAATGTTTGATGGAGTAGTAAAAGCTGTTGTGATCACCAATGAGGAATTCAAATCAAAATAAACATAGAGGAGCCAAATCTATATATACCAATACCAAATACTAATCCAGAAAGATTAAAAGATAAATAATATGGGAAAACTTAGCGTTAATAATCTGATTCTACCTGCTTTCAGTAAAATATCGAAAACCTTTAATCTTGAGGCATATCTTGACACCCGGAAGGGCAGCCAAATGATTGCAACAATTAATCGTCGTCAAAAAATTGCTAAAATCATTAATTATGCAACAATTACCCTGGCAGTATTCTTTGGGATAGTTAACTACTTCGGTGTAAATAATGGAAAAATTTTTCAGGCACTTGTATCCGGAGGACTACTCTATGGGGTAGGAATATTGATAAAATATTTATACACCAACTTCATGATCAGTCCGGTGAAGACAAATTATGTGAACAATCGAAGTAAATATGCTTTTGAAATGGCACAGACCATGGTAGAGCATTTTGGAGGATATTTTTACACATTTGGCGATGGCTATTTTTTCGTTTATAACCCGGAATTGTGCATTTATGTGAATGCTGAAAATGGCGAATGGATTGGATATGACTCGGCTAGTATCAAAAGTGTTGAACTAAGCCATGTCCATATTGGCTCATCTACAGTTTCACAAACCAGTACTTCAGGCGTTGGAATCGCCTGGTCAAGTAATATTGGAACATACCATGGTTCTTCCACCACCCATTCCGAAACTACTTCTCATTACGAATGGAGATTTGATATTTTCTCTGGATTTTTAGACTATCCTAATGTGACAATGGTATTTCCCGATAATGCAGAAGGAGAAGATTTTGCAAAAAAGGCCAAGGCCCTTCTATCCTAAATATGGATTGATATAAAAATCATTGATAATCGTACGGACGCCCCTTGTGGGCGCACCCTATCCGCAATCCTAATATCCTTCGGTACGGACGCCCCTTGTGGGCGTCCTTTTGTTTCATCCTATAATTCCTTAATCCTGATATTCCTGAAGCTCACTACCGATCCATGTCCAAGGAAGCCAATATGACCCTTATCGCGCTTCAAACCGGGATGATTCTTATGATCCATAGTGCCATTATCCCTCGGACCGGCAATATCACCATCAACAATCACTTCACCGTTAAGAATTACCTTAACCCTGGTGCCCTGAACAATAACCTCTTCCTCATTCCATTCGCCCACAGGCTTTAAGAATCCTCGCTTTGCCGGGATAACCCCGTAAACAGAACCATGATACTGGTAAGGCTGCAGCTTGGCATAAATAGGACTGGTGTTATCAAGAATTTGTAATTCCATTCCCGCATAAGCAGCATCTCCCTGAGGAGGTGTGCGTATGCCCAAACCATTGTTAGCGCCGGGAGTTAATTGGAATTCAAATCGATAATTAAAATCGGCATATTCCTTTTCTGTGAAAAGATTTCCGCTTCCACCTCCCTTGGGATCAATCACAATGTTGCCCTCCACTACTGAATAGTCAACTTTATTTCCTATCCATCCCTCGAGATTCTTGCCGTTAAAAAGGGCTTTAAATCCATCTGCCTTCTCAGTAACCGAAAGATTGTAATCTTCACTTGAAATTTCTCTAACATAAATATCCCTGAAACCTAAATCTGTCCCATGAGCCTGAAGTTCGATTGCTTCAGATGGGAAAATTGGTATCGATCTATCCCAGTAATTCTCTAATACAACATTGTCAACTACAAGCATTCCATTCAAATAGACAGTCACACGCTCACCAATCATCTTGATATAGAAAGTACTCCAGTCCGGGATTGGATTATCAGCAACCATAAGAGGTATTCTCTCGTTCTTCTGGTTGTTGTATAGTCCTCCAGAACCTACCTGGGCCCCGGATTCAACACGGGAAGTATCCCATATCTGTACCTGCGGCGTCCCTCTCAAATAAATTCCACTATCACCCTTTTTATTGATCCGCCAGTCGACAAGCATTTCGAAATCAGCATAATCTTTTATTGAACATAAGTTCTGATAACCGGTACCAATAAAACGAATCTCACCATTTTCCACTACCCAGTTCTCAGATAGCAAGGCATCAGCAGCAGCCTGCTTCTTGGCCAATTCAGCCGGTTTCATGGCAGCACGCTTGATAGGGTTCTCAACCAAAGCTTCCCATCCACTCAGATCTTTACCATTAAACATCGATACATAACCTTCCCCATTAGGCATGTTTTCCAGCCAGGTTCTAATGTTTGCTTTGATGTAATCCGACTCTTCACCGGAAATAGCTCCTATGGATTTATTAAGTATGTCTTTTACGATCGTTCCATACATTCCTTCCTGACTTCCGGAAGGAGGCATAGCAATGGTTGCACAAGCTCGACCGGCAGCATTTTTCAAGTCGCTGTCATTCAGGTATTTGCCGACAAAAATAAGTGTCAGGAAAGTTTTGTTCTTAGAAAGTGAATTGATCACCATCTCTCTTTGAGCTGTATTCTTTGCCTGACCCATAATCTTTCTCATAAGCAAGAGCTTCTGGTCGGCAGGAATACTGGCCTTCTTCACCTGATTCACATAACCGGTGAAGGCTTTATCCTGATAAGCTCTATTTCCCGATTCACAAACATCATAGAGAGCTGCAGCAGCAGAATGGTCTTTCCAGCTCACTAGAGCTTCAAAAGCCGCTTCTTTCATCTGGCTGTCACCTTCCCTGAATGCATCAGCTACAATATCCAGCGATTTTGACCCGCCGAGCTGAGCCAGGATAGCATAGAAACGATCCTGATTTTTTGTAGCACTAGAGTAGGCATCTAGTATTGGCTTGGCCTGCTTTTCTTCACCATCAATAGTCTTGGCAGCAGCAACCAATGCCGACTGTACCGCCGGGATGTACTGTTCTTCTTCAGAATTATATAAAGCACGGAGTAAAGGCTTAATTCTTGACTCATCAGCCATTGATTTTAGTCCGGCAAATGCTGTAGCTTTTACATCAGCATTCTCACTTTCAGTAAGCTTATAAACATCCATGAAATAATCACTCGCTGCCCGCTCAGAAAGAACTTCAACAAGAGTTTTTTGTCCGATTGGAGTCATGTCAGGTAAGGCCCCGGCAATAACTTTAACCTGGTTTGGGCCGACAAGCCTGCGAACAATATTTTGTATCTCCTTTGCTTCATCACTGTTAGCCTCTTTCAGCATATTTATGGCTGAAGGGAGTACATCCGGTCCAACAAGATATCCAAGTGCATCCAAGGCTGCCAGCTTAACTCCACTGTCAATACTTTTCAACTCTCCCTTCAACAATGGAACAACCGTGAGGTCATCTCTCTGGCGGAAGAAACTGATTAACTCCTGCTTTTGAGCTGAATTCACTTCCTCATACTTCTCCATCCATTCTCTGGTGGCAGCAATATCGGTAATTTGTGAAGCATATCTTAACATTGCTCCACGATATTTCTTGTCAGAATTATCAAAGCCCTTAAGTAGATCAGGAAGAACCTCATAGCCCATATTGTCTACCATGATACTTAAGGCAGTATTGGCATAAGTAATCTGACCGGGGCCGATTGCTTTCTTCATAATCGATCGGCAGATCTTTTCCGACAGTTCTAATTCACCCTTTTCCGCCAGTCTTTCGGCATAACGAACATAAGAAGCAGCCGCCCGCGTGTTCTCTTGCTTGTACCCGGCATTCTTGGCTGCGTCACCAAGCAGTTTTGCTGAAGAAGGATCAGCAATCTCAGCCAGGGTAAAAAGAACTGCCTGCTGCATATCTTCATCGCCGCTTCCTGCCAGAGCTGTAACATCACTCACTGCACAAGGAGCTTGAAATTCGCCCATTGCAATAACTGCCCGCATCTGATTTTTCCCACTCAATTTAGGAAAAGCCATTTTAACAGCCTTAAGGCCGGAATGATCTTTCATACTAACTAAAACATTGATAGCAGCTTCATTCAATCGATCTACACCGAGTAAAGGAGCAACAGCTTCAGCACAATCTGCACCACCGAAAAACGAAAGGTGATAGAGAAAAAATGCCTTAACCTCATTATCTGCATTACTGCTCAGTACATCATTGAATAATCCTGTCAGAAGCTTATGACCGTCATCCTGACCGGGCTGACCAACATATAATGCCAGGCTTCCCAATGCAAAACGTGCCCGTGTATCATCGCCGGTACCAGGAGGGACTATCATGTTTGCAAACTGAGATAAACCCTCCTCGCCCAGACTGATCATTTGCTCCATCACACGATCGCGATGATCCAGATCATATGTCGGTACCTGCGTTAATACATCCGCAACCTTCGTCTCCAGAGTACGCTGATCCTGACTGTATGCACCCGTAAACAGGAACAATCCCAACAGGAGTAATATTATTGTTTGATTAAACTTTTTCATCGATCTATTTTTATAATTCCTTATTTCCTTATTACTTATCCCTCATACTTATCCTCAAGCCCTAAGCCTTAAGCCTCAAGCCTTCTATATTCTCAAGCCTTAAGCCTTCTACAGCCTCCACGGCCCGCGCATCGGCTGAAAAATCATCCTATTAGCCTCATCATCATCCACAAAGCGCTGTTTAACAGGATCATAATTCAAGGAACGTCCAAGTCGAACAGCAATAATACCCATGTTAACCACAGTTGCTGAGCGATGGCCATTCTCCTCATTCAGTGCAAATTTCTGACGAGTACGAACAGATTCGGAAAAGATTCCGATCTGTGGTTCAGGATCAGGCATGGCATCAATCTTCTTGCGAAGATTAGGAATATCAGAGCGGAAGCCACGGTAAACCTTACCCTTCGGACCTTCGATATATGCTGCATCCTTATCCTTGTTTTCCCCATCCAGGATGATCTTGCATCCATCAGCATAGGTATATTCAATTCTTCTCCATGATCCAACAGCATCAGGATGCTGCTGTGGTGCATCCACCTCCACGGAGATTGGTGAGGTCTTATCTTTTCCAAGCATATATTGAACAGGATCAAGATAATGCTGACCCATATCACCTAATCCACCTCCATCATAATCCCAATACCCACGGAAAACTGAGTGTACTCTTTCCGGGTTGTAAGGCTTATAGGGTGCTGGTCCTAACCACATGTCGTAATCAAGTTCCTCAGGAACTGGCATAGGTTTTAGGTTATGTTTTCCACTCCAGTAGAACTTCCAGTTGTATCCCGTTATACCGCTTACGGTAACTTTCAATGGCCAGCTTAGCAATCCGCTGTCGATAAGCTTCTTTAATGGCTTAACATCTGTACCAAGACCATAGAAATTATCCTTGAACCGGAACCAGGTATTAAGACGGAACATCCTTCCATGCTTTTTCACAGCATCAACTACCTTGATCCCTTCCCCGATAGTCCGGGTCATGGGCTTCTCGCACCAAATATCCTTTCCAGCCTCAGCAGCTGCTATTGACATTAATCCATGCCAGTGAGGAGGAGTAGCAATATGAACAATATCGATATCCGGACGAGCAAGTAATTCGCGAAAATCCGAATATCCATCCACACCATTTCCAACCTGCTCCATAGCTTGCTTTAGATGGAGCTTATCAACATCACAAACTGCCAATACTTTAGTTCCTTCATATCCAATATGGCCACGACCCATACCACCAACTCCAATGATTCCCTTTGTAAGCTGATCACTTGGAGCCGTATATCCGGTGCCGCCGAGTACATGACGGGGCACAATAGTAAATGCTGCCACCGCCGCCGCTGAATTCCTCAGGAAATCCCGGCGTTTGAAAGTTTGCTTTTTTTCCATAATGTTATCGTGTGAATTATTTTTTGATCCTTCGATTTAGGTAATCTTATGCAGGCACCGAAGTTATTAAATAATGATAGCTATTGCAAACTTTGGAAGTGTTACAAAGAGGAGAGATTACACCAATATTGGCAGGTCTATAATTGCCCCATTCCATCAATGCATTGACGATTTTTATTACTATTTCAATCAATGCACTGACAAGAATTTCCCTATTTCCCCAACTCCCCATCTCCCTATTTCCCCATTTCCCCATTTCCCCATCACATCTTCTCCGTCAGCTTCCTTACAAACTTAATCTGACTGAAAAACTCCTTTCCAATAACACGAAGAACAGTATAGCTGGGTATGGCAACGATCATTCCAACAACTCCTGCCAGAGTACCGGCAGACAGGATCACAATAAATATCTCAAGTGGATGAGCCTTTACCGATGTGCCAAAAATAAGAGGCTGAAATACAACATTGTCAATTACCTGGGTGAATTCCATCGCAATAACGATAAATATCAATAGTGGTAAAAGCTCTGTACTGAAGTCCATGGGAATACTTACAGCAGTCCCGATAATCAGACCAAGACCAAGGGCAATCAAAGGACCTACATAGGGTACAACATTTAAAATACCTGAGAAAAGGGCAATAGTTATGGCATGGTTAAACTCAAGACCTACAATGGATAAACCTGCTGTATTAAGAATGATAATTCCTGTGATCTGCAGAGAAACCCCAATAAAATATCTTTTTAGCAGCCGACTAATTGTACTAATTGCATTGGACGCATTTTCTACCTTATCCTCGGGAAAAAAGGCCACAACAGCATTTTCGAAGAGTTTGGCCTCCTTCATGAAAAAGAAAGAAATACAAGATATGGCAACGAAAGCAATATAGATGCTCGCGATTGTTCCCACCAGACCTGAGAATACATTTGTAATCTTCTCTACAGAAATAACAGAGGTAAAAGCCTCTGTCGCCCACCCCTTCACGATCTGCGTTTCATCTCCTTCTACTGTCAGTGTTTCATCTCCCTCTACTGTCAGTGTTTCATCCCCAAGCAAATTGAATCTTTCCGCAAAATCTTCTAATTTGGCAAGAGGTTCATCAAGACTGGCAACGACCGTTTCCACTTCAACATTCTTGAAATACTGTAGTTCATTACCTAATAAGGGAACAAAAATCCTGAAGAAAGAGAAAATTAAAGTCCAGATAAAGAACAAGGTTAACAAGGAACACAACCATCTGGGAAGATGAAATTTCTTGATGTGAATCTTTTGAAGAAGATCAACCAACGGCGTGCCTACCATGGATATTACGAAGGCCAGAATAATGTAAACAAAGATGTTAGAGAATCTCCAAATAATAAGGCCTGCAATAATCAGAGATAAGGCAACAATTAAATATCTGGTCGTTTTATTCATTTTGCTGATCCTTTATGATTATCAAAAATAGCTAATTTATCCCGATATCGGAGTAAGTCCTCCTCCAATAAATAGCTCAACTAAAATATATACAACAATGAGAACTATACTCCATCTCAACTGTTTACCAACATGAATATATTGTGAAGGATTAATCTGCATCTTGCTCTTGATCCAGATTACAAGAAACAAACGCTCAAAAACATAGGCTATTACGGTTGCAAGTGCAACTCCCCGTATTCCCCAAATCTGGACAAGAATCAAACTCAAACCAATATTAATTATCCATTCGAGACCAGAAGCGAAAACCAAAATCCTGGTTCTTTTCAAGCCTATAAGTATTGTTTGGGGAAATACAAGTCTGGTAATAATCAAAAGAAGATAAAGGTTAAAAACCCCGGCACTATCAAAGAAGCGCTCATCATAAATAAGCGGGAAAAGGTAATAACTGAGGATTAACAGCAACAGGCTAAGGGGAAACATTATGTTTATTAGAGGCAAGCTTCTGCTCTTAATTTTTTTCAAAGCATCCGGCAAACTCAAATTATTGAATTCCGGAACCATGGCGCTGCTAAGCGCATGTGCCAGAAGAGCAACCAAGGGAAGTTCCCTGGCCCCGTTTCTGAAAACAGCAAATACATCCTCATTAAAATATCCTGTTATAATAAAACCATCAATATATGTGGCAGATCCGCTAAGCAATACAGATAGCATTATTGGTAAGCCCAAATGAAGATGCTCACGCATAAATGAGACCGAAAAACGTGGAAGAGCAACTTTAGATAGCAGAATCAACAACCAAACAAATCTCAGGAACGCGCTGCCTACCAATCCTGTAAGCACCCACTTCAGTTCTAAACCTAATAGGGCAGGAATGGTCACTGCCAGAATCTGAAAGCCAAAAGCCAATACTCCATAGGCTACAACTTTCTTACTCTCCTTACGCAAGGTGTATATGTATTCGGTAAGAGAAGACGGAGTTTGAAATATGATAAAAGCCGCCAGATATGCTATCAGATCAGGATGGAATTTATCTTCTACCACCTCCGGAGCAATCATTCCAACTAAAATCACCAACAGTGCACCCAGAATGGAAAAGGCAAATAGTAGAAGAAAAGCGTTGAAAATCTCGGCCGAACGTCCATTCGGGGTTTGAGTATTTTCAAAACTCCTGTTATTACGGTATAAGGGAAGCAGGGATTGAATGATACCAGTGAGCCAGAAAAAACTTATGGCTCCGGTAAAAAAGATCAGCAGTTCATATCGACCGAAGGATTCAAGATCCATCCCCGATTTAGCCAGTACTATACTGATAATTAAAAGAGAACCATAACGGACAAGCTGAAAAAGCTGTAGGCCGGACAGCTCATCAATACTTTTGCTTTTTGTTAATGCTTTTAGCAATCTAATCCAGCTTTAAAGGATCATCAACCTTTTGTTTTAATAATGCCACATCCAACACCTCTTTTATCGTACGAACATAATGAAAACGTAAACCACCCAGGTAATCTGATTTAATCTCGTCGATTTCTTTCCTATTTTCTTCAGACAAAATTATTTCCTTAATAGATGCCCGCTTGGCGGCCAGAATTTTCTCCTTAATCCCACCAACAGGCATAACCCTTCCCCGCAGAGTAATTTCCCCAGTCATGGCAAGGTTTTTCCTAACCTTTCTCTGAGTAAACATGGATGCCAGGGAGGTAACCATTGTCACACCGGCTGAGGGACCATCTTTTGGTATAGCACCGGCAGGAACATGAACATGCACATTCCATTTTTCAAACACATCAAGGTTAAGATTCAATTTTTCAGCATGCGACTTCAGATATTCCAGGGCCAGAACGGCAGATTCTTTCATCACATCACCAAGGTTTCCGGTTAAAGTAAGAGTTCCTTTCCCCTTGCTCAAGCTGGATTCAACAAATAATATCTGCCCCCCTGTTTCAGTCCAGGCAAGTCCGGTTACCACACCTGCAAAATCATTCCCCTGGTAACTTTCCTTGAAAACCTCAGGTGCTCCCAGCAACTCACGGATTATTGCCAGGTTTAACCGCTTGGGAAGATCCTCACCAAAAGCGACTCTTTTTGTAAGCTGCCGTACCACCTTGGCTATCTTCTTATCCAGCTGACGTACCCCGGACTCCCGGGTATGGTTTTCAATTATATATTCCAGTACCTCTTTTGAAAAACTGAAACGCTTAGCCTCCAAGCCATGCTCTTTCAATTGTTTTTTTATCAGATGCTTGCGAGCAATATCTACCTTTTCCTCCACCACATAGCCAGATATTTCAATCATTTCCATGCGATCGCGCAGAGCAGGATGGATGGAAGAAATCTGGTTGGCTGTGGCAATGAAGAGAACTTTGGAGAGATCATATTCCATCTCCAGATAATTGTCGTAAAAGGAGCTGTTCTGTTCCGGATCAAGAACTTCCAGAAGAGCCGAAGAAGGATCGCCACGGAAATCAGAACCCACCTTATCTATCTCATCCAGAATGAAAACAGGATTCGATGACTGAGCCCTTTTTATATACTGAACTATCCGTCCGGGCATAGCTCCGATATATGTTTTTCTGTGCCCGCGAATTTCAGATTCATCCTTCAATCCACCTAATGACATACGGACATAATTCCGGTCAATTGCCCGGGCAACAGATTTGCCCAGAGATGTTTTACCTACACCCGGAGGTCCATACAAACAAAGTATCGGAGCTTTCATATCGCCCTTTAACTTTAAAACTGCCAGATGTTCCAGGATTCTCTCCTTTACCTGATCCAGACCGGTATGATCCTGGTTAAGTATTTTTTCAGCTCGCTTAAGATTAAAATTATCCCTGGTTGAATAGTCCCAGGGTAAATCCAGAATTGTTTCTAAATAATTGACCTGAACTGAATATTCAGCCGATGAAGGATTGATCCTTCCAAGTTTTTCCAGCTCCTTATTAAAAACCTTGGCAATAGCCTTTGACCATTGCTTCTTTGAAGCCTTTTCTTTTAAATCCAGAACCTCCTGATCGATCGGACTGCCACCCAATTCATCTTGTATTGTCTTCATTTGCTGGTTCAGCAGATACTCTCTTTGTTGCTGATCCAGATCATGTTTGACCTTTTCTTGTATATCCTTTTTAAGTTTTTGTTTCTGCAGCTCCATTGACAGGTACTCCAGCAGGCGAATACTTCGATCCTTTAGATCATTCATCTCAAGCAATTCCTGCTTCTCTTTTAGCCCAATATCAATATTGCTCCCGATATAATTGACTAAAAACCCTGCTCCTTCAATATTTTTTAGAGCAAAACTGGCTTCCTGCGGTATGTTCGAAGAGGATTGATTGATCTTGAGAGCCAGATCTTTAATAGAACCTACAATAGCATCAAATTCTTCCGATTCACGTAGTGGCTTTACCTCTTCCAATCCCTTCACTCTACCCAATAGATACGGCTCATCTGATACTATTTCCTCAAGCTGGAACCTTCTTTTTCCCTGAATAATCACTGAGGTAGTATCATCCGGCATCTGAAGGATTTTGATAATTTGAGCCATTGTACCCACCCGGTAAAGATTTTCAATACCGGGTTCGTCGATCTCATTATCATTTTGCGCCAATACTCCAATCATCCCCTTCCTTTTGTAGATCTCCCTAACCAGTTTAATGGATTTTTCACGACCAACTGTGATGGGTATTACCACTCCAGGAAAAAGCACGGTATTTCGCAATGGTAATATGGGTAAATGCTCAGGTACTTCTGTAAGGTCAATATCTTCATCTATTGCATCCGCAATAATCGGCACAAATTCAGTATCACCATTCCCAAAATTTAAAAAATCTGAGCTATCTATCTTAATTCCCACAATGCAATCCTTTCTGTTTTGTTGTCACTAAAAATACTAAATAAGTTCTTAGAATCATCTGTTTCGGTCAAACTGGCAGACAATTCCTCGGAGCAATACTTGTTGGGGTATTGGCAAGCATTATGCCAAAATCCTGATTCATGCCTGTACAAACCCATTTCTGAACCTGGCCTATGACCAAAAAAAAACCATTCCGAGAATCGGAACGGCTTCATATTTTTTATGATATACTTGCTTTTTACTTTTTATCCAGCATCTCTTTGGTCTTAGCCTGGCGCTTCTTGAATTTATCAACACGACCGGCTGTATCAACCAGTTTCATCTTTCCTGTATAGAAAGGATGAGAAGTATTAGAGATCTCTATCTTTACCAATGGGTATTCTTTTCCATCCATCTCAATGGTTTCTTTGGTGTTAACCGTTGAGCGAGTCATGAAGGTATAGTCATTAGACATATCCTTGAAGACCACGTTTCTATAATTATCCGGATGAATTCCTTTTCTCATGTCTTTATTGTTTTATTATAACAGCACTAAATACTTCCCCGGGATAAGGGAGTGCAAAATTAAACACAATTCCCTAAATTTCAAAAAAATAAACTACTAATTCTGGTTTTTCATTGCATCTTTGCGCAACTCACTATCTCCTCCTGAGTTTGTAAAGCGCTCAAAAGGCATATTGGGATCAAAAAGATAGCGGTAAGTAATGTGCTTTTTCATTGGCACTCCTCCAATTTGCTCATATATCTTAATCATCCTTTTATTGTAATCTCCAACCCATGATAATTCCATCTCTGTATAATGAGGTTTACTTTCCAAAGATTTAAGCATTTGCAGGAATAGGGCTGCTATGGCTCCTGAATTTTGATATTCGGGAATGATTCCTGCCATGAGGACACGAAATCGGGTGATTGTCTTTTTCCTCTTTAGATAGAGGAATTTAGGCAAGTCAAATAATTTCAAACTACCATTAAAATGGCAAAGCATCTGGTTAAAGTCAGGCAGGGATACCACAACCCCAATCGCCTGTCCATCCTTGTATACAAACCATATGAATTCTTCCTCAATAAGTGCTTTGGCAGAATCAAATAAAGAATTAATCTCACTGGGTTCAATTGGAGTAAAGTCCTCCATATAGGCCGACCAGGTTGCATTCAAAACGGTAATAAGATCCTTAACATATTTCTGTTGATTTTTTTTCTCATAGTGTTCAAATGAATATCCGGGCCTGGTTTCCAGGTATTTGGCAAATTTGACTATTCTTTCCGGGAAAGGCTGTGACAGGTCTTTATGGTAGGAAAACATTTGAAAATAATCACGAAAGCCATAATTCTCAAACAATTTCCCATAATATGGCTTATTGTATGGCATACCATAAGCCTGGGGCATAAATCCTTCGACTAATACCCCCCAGTTAATCATATTCTCCCCGAAATTAATACTCCCATCCATGCACCGTGCTCCTTTCTCTGCCAGCCATTCTTTACAAGCATCGAATAAAATATTAGCAGAATCCTGATCATTTAGGCATTCAAAAAAACCAATACCTCCGGATGGTATATCAAGTTTCTCGTTTTTGGTATGATTAATAAAGGCCGCCACTCTTCCGACAAGCATCCCTTCATCATCGGCCAAAACCCACCTAATAGCTGATCCATTATTAAATGAAATATTCTTATCAGGGTTAAAAGTGTTTTCAATCTCCATCTTCAAGGCCGGCACCCAATTCGGATCACTCTCGTATATATATCTCGCTACCTCGTGAAATAGCCTGACCCCTTTCTTGTCGTTTACTTCGATCAATTGCATATAAAGGATTTTGCTTCAAAAATAAGAATTCAACCTTATTATTTCAGAGAAATTGTCTAAAT
The DNA here is from genome assembly GCA_030592205.1 of Bacteroidota bacterium. Lineage (GTDB taxonomy): Bacteria > Bacteroidota > Bacteroidia > Bacteroidales > UBA12481 > JAUVKA01. Next base: position 13,976 of record JAUVKA010000024.1, read on the forward strand.
TTGTACCGCTTTTATAAAATGGTGGTTGTAGTTCAGTTGGTTAGAACGCTGGATTGTGGTTCCAGAGGTCGGCGGTTCGAATCCGCTCATCCACCCAAAAAAAATCCCGACACTTAGTTGGGATTTTTTTTATCCATAGCTGAAGATAATTTAGCAATCTGATGAACTGGAAAAAAATTAATCTGTACGGAGGCCTGATACTTGCAATGTTTTTCTGGGCATTTTCATTTGTTTGGTACAAGATTGCCTTTCGCCATCTTGATCCCATGGCCCTGGTTTTTTTCCGACTCCTTGTAGCCGCTGTTTTTATCACCATCCTCCTGATAATTACGGGTAGATTTGAAAAGATTCAGAAAAAGGATTATCGGGTTTTCTTACTCATGGTCTTCATAGAGCCCCTTGTGTATTTTTTAGGTGAGAGTTATGGAATGCAATTAATTAGTTCAACAATCGGAGCCATAATAATATCTTTCATCCCCTTACTCACTCCCATACTGGCCTATATGGTTTATAAGGAAAAACTTTCCTGGTTCAATTTTGCAGGATTAGTAATAAGCTTTATCGGAGTGCTTATGGTTTTGATAGGTAAAGATTTCAGCCTTAATGCTCCCCTGGCCGGAATAGCCCTCTTGTCACTCGCCACGATATGCGCTGTAAGCTATTCTGCAGTTGTGGTTTATCTGGCGAAAAAATATCGACCCCTGACAATTATCTGGATTCAAAATGTTTGGGGCATGCTTTTATTTTTGCCCCTTTTTCTGATACTGGATCTCGAAGAAACTTTGAAAGTACAATGGTCCTGGGAGGTAATTTCTCCGGTCATAAAACTGGGAATATTCCCATCAGCACTATCATTTATCTTCTACAACCTCGCCATCAGGGAAATCGGAATCACCCGTGCAAATATTTTCACATACTTCATCCCGGTGATAACAGCAATATTATCGTATTTCATACTAAAGGAAGATATGTCAGCCCTTAAAATTATTGGAATAGTAATAGTTATAGCCGGCCTGATGATTAGTCAGCAAAAGAAGAAAGTCACCTCCCCAAAAAACACTAAACTTGATTCCCTTCCGTTTGTCTTATGAATTTATCATTATATTGGCTGTCTATGATTAAACATTGGCTCACAAGCTTATTCATTCTGGCCCTGCTAAGCATGATGCCATTACATAGCCTTGCCCAAATTGGGGGAAGCTATACATATGGATTCCTTAGCCTGACCTCCAGTGCCAGATCGGCTGCCCTCAGCGGTAATCTCGTGGCAGCTAATGGGGCCGATCTTTCACTGGTAAGGGAAAACCCAGCCTACCTTGTTCCGGAAATGGGAAACCAACTTAGCTTAAGCTATGTAAATTATTTCTCAGATATTAATTACGGACAGGCTGGATATGCCAGATCAGCAGGCAAACTCGGCACATTCAGTGCCCAGATTTTTTATATTAATTATGGCGATTTTATCGAGGCCAATGAATATGGGGAAATTACGGGAAGCTTTCAGGCTGCCGAATACAATCTGGGGATTTCCTGGGGCTATCAACTGGATTCGACTTTTAGTATTGGATTAAGTCTTAAGCCCATCTATTCTGTTTTCGAACGCTACCAATCATGGGGCATTGCCGCGGATGCAGCACTTTTATATCGCACATCCAACAAATTATTCTCTGCAGCTATTGTTGCCAGAAACCTGGGTACCCAGATATCAACTTATCATAATCCCACGAAAGAACCGATTCCTTTTGAATTGCTGGCTGGTATTAATTATAAAATCAGGCATGCCCCATTTAACCTGTCACTTAGCCTGCTTCATCTTGAAAAATATAACCTCGACATTATCCAACCCAGTGATGAAACTGACCCGGCGACAGGCGAAAAACTTTACAAGAATAATTTTGAAGAAACAGCTCTTAAAGCACTGGACCACTTAGGATTGGGGGTGGAATTCGTGCCTGGAAAAGCAATCAGTTTTCGCTTTGGCTATAACTTTCGCCGCAGATCAGAGTTGAAATTGGGAACCAGAAATTCAGCCTCGGGATTGTCGTTCGGATTAGGCCTGCGCCTAAAACAGTTCAACCTGGATTATGCACTGGCCAATTATCATGTTGCCGGTGTTAGCCACCTACTAACTCTCACAACCGATCTGGATGATTTTTAAAATCGATTTAAACCTTTATGAAATTGGATCATAAAATCACTATTGCCATCGATGGGCATTCTTCCAGTGGCAAAAGCACAGTGGCAAAAGAGCTCGCTAAAAAACTCGGGTACACC
>JAUVKA010000272.1 GCA_030592205.1 Bacteroidota bacterium
AAAGAGATCTGAATTGGAAATGAAATCCATGGAGGAACTGAAAGACCTTTTGGCATCATTCTCACCACTTTCATCACTGCATAATACTACTGACCTGACTAATAAAAAAAGGTTGATACGGGCGATTGAAATAGCTGAGTATAACAGTAATCATCCACAAAATAAGGGGGAATTCCCAGTTCTGAAGTCAATAATTTTCGGGGTTAAATATGATAGGGATTCCCGCCGAAAAAGAATCACTGAACGCCTCAAGAAAAGACTAGAATCCGGGATGATTGAAGAAGTACAGGAGCTTCTGAAAACAGTTCCGGCTGAAGACCTGATATACTACGGCCTCGAATACAAATACCTTACATTGTATTGTACCGGACAAATCAATTTTGAAGACCTGTTCTCAGGACTTAATACAGCTATTCATCAATTTGCAAAAAGACAAATGACCTGGTTCAGGAAAATGGAAAAGGAAGGGCATGAGATAATCTGGTTGGATGGGTATATGAGTATGGAGGAAAAGATGAGCCGGATACTGCCGCTTATTGCCGATTCATATTAGATATTTTCCTTGTAAATATTATAAATTTCTATCTGCGAGCACACATCTTTTTTCCCATCCTTTTTAAAATTATTACTCAGGTCTGAATCGAGTATTCTCACTTGGGTATTATCTCTCCACTGAATATCAAAAACCTGCCGCAATTGGTCTTGAATCTGCTTATCAATAACCGGACAAGTAATCTCAACCCGTCGATCCAGGTTACGGGTCATAAGGTCAGCTGAACTGAAATAACACTTTTCCTTGCCGTTATTGCAGAAAAATAACAAGCGGGTATGCTCCAGAAATCTATCAATAATGGCAATCGCCTCGATATTTTTTGTTTCTGGACGATCATTAAGCAAAACGGGGGCAAACATTCCACGCACATTTAATCGAACCTCCACTCCAGAAGCACTAGCCTTATACAACAACTGAATCAATTCCTTATCACTCAGATTATTGACCTTTATATGAATATATGCAGGCAAGCCTGCCAGAGCATTCGTCATCTCTTTGTGTATGCTATCAACCAACAACTTTCTCAAAGCAAAAGGTGATGGAATAAGCAATTTACACTCCGGGATCTGGTAATTTCGTTGTATGAAATTAAATACTGAAGCCACATCCGATCCGATCCCTGGATCACTGGTTAAAAGAAGAATATCACTAAATAACTTTCCTGTTTCTTCATTAAAATTACCTGTGCCAACAGCAGTGTAATACACCTTTTCCCGATTTTCCCGTCTCGTGATCTGGCATATTTTTGCATGTACTTTTAGCCCCTGGACTCCGTAAATCACCTTCACGCCTTCCTTATGCAGAAGGTTTGAATACTCAATATTTGATTTTTCACTAAACCTGGCTGTCAGCTCCACAACAGCAGTAACTAATTTCCCATTCCTCACAGCATTTAAAAGGGCATTGATAACATTTGAGTTCGTTGCCAATCGGTAGAGGCTGATCTGAATAGAAATCACTTTGGGATCAATTGAAGCTTCGCGGAGCAGATCTATGAAATGATCAAAGGAATGGTAAGGAAAATGAAGCAGGATATCCCGTTCGCGAATAGCCGAGATGATACTTTTACCACGATATAAAAATGGATGTAGCACCGGCGGTAAACCTTTGTAAACCAGTTGCTCACCGCCTAGATTCGGCATTTGCATGAAATCTTTAAGATTATGATACCTGCCGCCTGCGATTGCTGTATCCTCCTTCCGCAGCCCCATTCTCTCCTTTAAATATTCTAGAAAATGAACAGGAATAGCACTATCATACACCAATCGAACCAGATTCCCTTCTTCCCGTTTCTTTAGTCCTTTGGATATTTTCTTCACGTAACTTTCACCAAGATCATCATCAATATCCAATTCTGCATCTTTAGTCAGCTTGATGGTGAAGGCATCCGAGGATTCAAAATGAAAGATTAAGAATAAGTTTTTCAAGCCCAGACGAACCACATCATCCAGGAAAATAATAAACTTCATTTTTCCCTCCCTGGGCAGCACCAGAAACCTTGGTAATTCATTAGTAGGAACTTTAATCAGTGCGTGCCTCTCCTTGCTCTTCCCAGTTCTGGTAAGAATTGTTGCAAAATATATTGCATCATCCTCAAGATCAGGAAATTTAGCAAGCTGGTCTATCATAATAGGCATAAGCTTAGGCCGCACTATCTCATAAAAATAATCCAGGGCAAAACTTTTTTGCCGTCCTGCCAATTCCAACTCATTGACAATAAAAATATTTTCTTTTTCCAACTCACGCAACAAAGATTTCTGCAGAGCCTCATACCTTGTCCTCTGAATCAGGACTATTTCATTAACCTTTTTAAGTACTTCTGTAGGATCGTCACCTATGATTTTTTTCACTCCGGAGCCTAATTCTGATAAACGCTTGAGTGTTGCTACCCGCACTTTGAAAAATTCATCCAGGTTATTAGAGTAAATACCAAGAAATTTAAATCTTTCGATCAATGGTACTTTTGGATTTTCGGCCTCCTGTAATACCCTTTCATTAAATGCCAGCCAACTGATTTCTTTTGCCCGAAATAATTCCATTACTCTCCCCCCCTTAATGATTTAGGATAGATATAATGAGTGAGCGTACCACTCCCCTCAGATATATGATCCCATAAATTCACATAAAATTCAATAACCTGGGTTCCGCTTGTGGGCAAATTCCTGTATATGGAACCTGTGAGGTCGGCTGCAATTTCCACCATTTTCGGATTATGACCAATAATCTGAATACAGGATGATTGATCAGCTCTGCGCTGCAGGAATGCCATCAATGAATCGATGCTAAAATATCCATAAAGAAAATCTGCCAGTTCGATATTGTTAGCCGGAATCTGGAAATTATTAGCAAAAATCGCGGCAGTTTGATGAGCTCTTTTTGCCGGGCTGCTTATAATTTTATCCGGGGTGATACCCAGGTTTAATAATTCTTTCGAGACTAGAACCGGATCCTTATGTCCACGACTTGTGAGAAATCGGTCAAAATCCGTCATTTGGCCATCCCCTGGAACTGTTTTAGCATGGCGGGTTAAAATCAGGGTTTTCATCTCACGTAATATTAATTTATTTTGTATTCGATGCAGCTCGCCAAGCAATGTTCTTTGTGTGTTTGAAACTAATGGCTCGGTTCATCTATTATTATATTAATCGCCAAATGAAGTTCCTATATGTCGGGCTTTTTGCACCAAATGGCTATTCGGGTCCACAAGTCGGGATTTGGCACCCGCTTCGGATAGAGGGATACAGGTAAGGTTCTGTCCTTCCAGGGCAACCATTTTACCAAATTCCTGATGAGCAATCATTTCTGCAGCTTTTGCTCCATATCTGGTTGCCAAAATCCGATCGAATGGAGAAGGTGTACCACCTCTTTGAACATAGCCCAATATAGTATTCCTTGTTTCGAAACCGCCTCCCTTTTTAATAACTTCACCAATATACTTGGCGGCTGATAAGTTTTTATCCGGTGAAATACCCTCAGCCACAACCACTATAGAATAGTTTTTTTTCATGGCATGCCGCTTCACCAGATAACTAATGATATCCTTTTCCCGGAAAGGGATTTCCGGGATCAGTATAAGGTCTCCACCAGCTGCTAGTCCAGAATATAGCGCCAACCAGCCGGCGTGATGCCCCATCACCTCAATGATCATAGTACGATTGTGAGAATTAGCCGTAGAGTGTAAGCGGTCAATGGCCTCAGTTGCAATAGTAAAAGCAGAATCAAAGCCAAAACTAAAGTCAGTTCCCCAAACATCATTATCAATGGTTTTGGGAATACCAATAATATTCAGCCCTTCTTCCGCTAAGAGACTAGCGGTCTTTTGGGTTCCATTTCCTCCTATACATACAAGGCAATCCAATTCCAGATTCTGGTAATTCTGCTTTATCTTTTCTGGTTTTGATAATACCCCGGTTCCATTCTGTTTCCTGATCTTCTTATAAGGTTTCTCTCGGGAAGTCCCAAGAATGGTTCCTCCCTCAGTAAGAATTCCAGATAATTGGTTTTCTGTTAGTTCGTCAAAATCATTGTGAATCAATCCGGTAAAGCCCGATGAGAAGCCGAATAAGCGCATCCCATACTGTAGCATAGCGGCTTTCCCAACCCCTCGGATCGCAGCATTTATTCCGGGACAATCGCCGCCTGCAGATAGTATCCCAACCTTCATCCCCCTGGTTTTCATAACTTAGGTTTGTTGAAAAAGTAAATATAAAGGAAAATGTTTGATGTGATGAATATACCATTGTATTTTTACTTCTGGATTATTACACCTAAATAATAAGCTATGAATTGGAAATCGATTATTACCCTTATTATTGTGATTGCAGGAATCCTGTCATGCTCAAATGAAAACCAGGATCAGCAGCCAAACTTATTATACATTTTTCCTGATCAAATGCGAGCCAGTACTCTGGGATTTATGGGCAAGGAACCGGTTTTAACTCCTCATCTTGATCAATTCGCCACTGAAGGAATTGTCATGTTCAATGCAGCTTCCAACGCCCCGGTTTGCAGCCCATACAGGGCCATGTTTATGACTGGCAGATACCCGATATCCAATGGAGTAGTTCCAAATACTACAAGCAGGATGGCTAGTATAGGCATGCAGCTCAGGGAATCAGAAATTTGTTGGTCGGATATTCTGAAGGAAAAGGGCTACAGTACTGGCTATATTGGCAAATGGCACCTGGATTTCCCTTATGAACCATATATCGACTGTGCAAATAATAGGGGTGAGCCAAAGTGGAATGAGTGGTGTTCACCTGAACGACGACATGGGTTTGATTTCTGGTATTCATATAATACATACGATCACCATATGCATCCACTATATTGGTCGACTTATGCAGAACGGGATTCTTTTCACTATGTGGATCAATGGGGCCCTGAACACGAAGCTGATATGGCCATTAGATTCCTGGAAAATGAAAATGGAGAATATCGCGACAATTCTAAACCATTTGCTTTGGTTGTTTCCATGAACCCACCTCACATGCCTTATAATCAGCTCCCTGACAGGTATGTAAGGATGTATGATGATAAAAAAGAGGAAATCCAACAATTGATCAATTCACCCAGTGTCCCTGACACCAGCGACAGATGGGGCAAATATTATCGTAAACATATTACCAATCAGTTGGCTATGGTAACCGGGGTTGATGAACAATTTGGGCGAATCATAGAGTCACTTGAAAAAGAAGGATTAGAAGAAAACACTATTGTCATCTTTACATCCGACCATGGCGATAATCTGGGGAAACATGGTAAAATCTCAAAGACTAATCCATACGAGGAATCGATGAATATTCCCTTCATTATTCGCTGGCCTGCCAAAATTAAGCCCCGCCATGATGATCTGCTTCTGTCTGTTCCTGATGTATATCCAACCATGCTCGACCTTATGGGATTTGGGAAGGACATACCGGATGTGGTAGAAGGTAGCAGTTTTGCCAATTATTTTCTGAATGGAACCGGCGACACGCCAAGCTCACAATTGTATATTATTATCAGAGGCAACAGACTGGTAGAGGATGCTGATAATTATCCAGCTAATCTGGCTTATGACGAGAGAGGAATAAGAACCCATCAATATACCCTGATGGTTAATAAAATAAGCGACGACTCTACTCAAACATTCCTCTGGGACAGAAAAGCCGATCCTTTCCAAATGAACAACCTGGCTGATGAAAGGCCAGACCTTGTTGAAAAACTCACAAAAGAGGAACTTGTTCCCTGGCTTAAGAAAACCAACGATCCCTGGTTGAAATAATTCCAAAAAGGAATTCATATATCCATTTTCAACACACTCATGTATTCACCTGACTCATACATGAATAATACCAACTTTGGCTTGGGCTGA
>JAUVKA010000185.1 GCA_030592205.1 Bacteroidota bacterium
GCTTTTTCTCCCAATTGCAGGAATAAAGTCTGGGCTGGGTTATATATCAAATCTATCAAGCAATGTTCTTCACTCAGGAATTCATAGGGAATATCCGGTTTCATCTCAATTTTTGGAAACATCCCCAGGGGTGTGGTGTTAATGATTAGGGGGTGTTCCCTGATGATAGCAGCATCGAGGTCCTTGTAGGTCAAATTGTTATTCCCTTGCGACCTGGATACCAGCAAATATGGGATTCCCTTTTCTTCAAGGACATAAACTACTGCCTTGGAAGCACCTCCAGATCCTAATATCAAAGCGCTGTTTGGTAAAGTTCCACTGATCTTATCCAATGACATGCTAAAACCAATGCAGTCGGTATTGTGTCCAATAAGCCTGGGTTGAATATCCGTACGGTCAATGCAAATAGTGTTAATCGCCCCAATCTTATCAGCCTGATCTGACACTTGGTGGAGATAAGGGATTACTGATTGTTTGTATGGAATTGTTACATTAAGTCCAAGCAGGTTTTTGTTGTCCTTTACTATATCGAGGATCTTATTAATATTATCTATCTCGAAATTTTGGTAGGAGAAGTCCTTTATTCCTTCCTTTTGAAACTTCTTTGTGAAATAATCTCTTGAAAATGAATGGGAGAGGGGATATCCAATGAGTCCAATTTCCTTATGTTTACTCATCCTTTATGCGATTTGCTTTGTTTCCCTGCCATTCAACAAAGGAGATGGTTAATATTCCAGCCAGAACACAAACCATGGCTATCCAGAATTCCAGAGAATGGATATCCGGAAGCAGATAAGAGTATCCCTCAAGCAGTGGCTTTCCCGACCGGTTCAAAATTTGATTCCCCAAAGAATCAATGCTATAAATATCTTCTTTCCATGGCCAGAGTATCAAGAGGGAGCCGGCCATAAATCCTGTTAATAAAGCAATTATCTGATTCCTGAAGTGCTTGAAAATCCAGGATAAGAGGTGTGAAAAAGCCAATAGTCCAACAATGGCTCCAAGGCCAACCGGTAGTAATATCTCAAGATTCAGATTGCTGACTGCATCTAACATTATCAGCTTATAATTCCCTAAAAGGATTAGAATGAATGAGCCGGATAAGCCGGGTAATATCATACTGCAAATTGCTACTACTCCGCATATCAGCAAGTAGTAAAACTGGGCATTCTCCTGACCTGGACGAAAGAGTGATATACTTACGGCAATTGCAGCCCCAGCAATTAAGAATAAAATTATGGTAAATTTCCATCTTGAGATGGTTTTCCCAACAAAGAAAACAGATGCCAGAATTAGCCCAAAAAAGAAGGCCCAGACCAATACCGGGTAGCTGTCAAGTAAGGATTCAAGTAGTTTTGCTAATGAGAAAATACTGATGAATATACCAGCGAATACTGCCAAAAGAAAATCCAGCTGAATATGTTTGGCGAAGGATTTCCATTTTCCTGTAAAAAGGAGCCTGGCTGCAGTTAAATTGATGGATTTCAAGGCATTTATCAGCTGTTCAAAGATCCCGCTTACCAATGCGATGGTTCCCCCGCTAACACCAGGGATGACGTTTGCAGCCCCCATGGCCATTCCTTTAATACCCAGTATTATATATTGCCAGAATGCAGAAATATTATTCACAGTTTTCCGCTTTTAATCTATCGATCATTACTTGTGCTTCCTCATCTTCGGGGTCGATGAGCAAAACCTCCTGGAAGGCCTTGATCGCATCTTCAAAAAACTCTAATTTCAGGTTTACCTTGCCAAGGAGGAAAAGATAATCAGGATTATGATCTTTGAGTTGTATAGCTTTCCTAATAAAATAAAGGGCCTCAAAGGGATCATCCTTCTCAAGCATGAGGCTGGCTAATCCGTACCAAGGTTCAGAGAATCCTGGGTCAGCTTTACGTGCTTTAAGATAATATTGGTGAGCCATTGTATTATTTTTGAGCTTTTCATAGCTCTCACCAATATATTGCAGAGAAAGAGGATGATTTTCTTCCTTTAAAAGGAACTCAGAATATGTTTGTATTGCATCCTCATGCCTATCTAAATTTGCCAGGGTATTCCCCTTATTAAATAATGCAGAGTTAAAATCAGGATTAATGGCAAGCACATAATCAAATGCTTCGATAGCCTGTTCAAATTCCTCTATTTGATTTAAGATCACACCCAAATTGAACCAGGCGGAGTCAGAAAAAGGATTGATTTCCAGAAACTTCCTATATGATTTAATGGCCATTTCATTATTGCCACTCTGCTCATAAAAAACTGAGAGTTCCCAAAGGATGTCTATGTTATCCGGATTATTCTCAAGGAATTGTTTCAAAAAATATATAGCACGGTCAAATAGTCCTAATCGTTCAAAAGTGTAGGCAATATTAAGAACCCAATCCTCAGGCTCCTCCGTTAGATCAATTGCCAGCTCATAGTATGCTTGAGCAGTGTCATAATCACTCAATAGGAGGTAAGCTGAACCTTTTAAAAGGAAAAGAGTTTCATTAGTACTATCCACAGATTCCACAAGGGCAATCTTCTCAAGAGCTTCCCTGGCTTTTCCCTTCTCAATCAGGATTTGAGCTTCTTTTAAAATAAGTGACAGTGCGCCAGGATGCTGGGCTATTCCCAGGCTAAGAACGTCTTTTGCTCTGTTGTACCTTTTTTGACTAAAATAGTGGTCAAAAATTATTTCAAATTCATGGACATCAAAATAATAACGGGTTGCTTTAACCAGCATCTGTTCATAACGTTTTACCGCCGCTACCATTTCGTCGTTCACATAATCTTCTTCACTTCCCGTATACATAGAAATATTTTCAAAAAATTGGTGTCAAAAGTAATAAATTATTGAGTTGTAAGATCTGGCAGGGATGGATAATTATCACATCTTATGCACTATGTCCCTGATGTTGTTCCCGAAGAAGATCATTAACTCCTTTAACGGGGTTGAATGTAATCAGTGGTACTTCCACGAAAACACTTATCCAGTCAGCCATTCCTCCGTTCCATAAGCCTGGTCGCTCCAGAGCTTTGATTTCCTTTCCATCCATAAATTTGCTGGAAATAAAACCTGTATTTGGATTGACAAAATCCGATAGTTGAAATTTTTCCCCTTTGTAGTCTTTTAAGCTACATACAATATCCACTGGATTGAAATGAGTACTCTTGTTAAGGATTTCAACTTGTTCTAAATCAGTTTGGTCGATCTGGGAAGCTTCTACAATTTGGAGGCTGATTGAAGTGTCATCCGACTCAACCCAGAAGGGGCCTCCCCCTGGTTCACCCTCGTTTTCCACCATTCCACATATCCGTATAGGACGGTTAAGCTTCTCCTTAAGATATTCCATTTTCCTTTCTTTATTCCAGTGATTAGCACCTGGAGGAGGAATGATGTGAAGTTTTCGCTCAACAAAAGCAAGCATACTATCGATTACCCTGACTGAAGGAGGAGTATGGCTATCAAGACCCTTAAGAAAGGAGAAGATTTGGTCCTGCAAATACACTAGCATCCCACCAAGAACCATTTTATAATAATGGGTATCATCTTTGAATCTATCATGACAAACATTATCAATATTCTTCATGATAATCAAGTCAGCATCAATGGAGTTCAGGTTTTGCAGGAGAGCTCCATGCCCGCCAGGTCGAAAAATGATTTCACCCGATTCGTCTCTGAGGGGATTATTGTCAGGGTCAACCGTGATTGTATCAGTAGCTGGATCCTGCAAGGAATATTCAATATCGAAACGAACCTGGAAACGATCTTCATAGCTGTTACGCAGTAACTCAAACTGTTGCTGAATGAGTTTTATGTGTTGCGAAGAAACGGTGAAGTGTAAATGACAAATATTTCCGGCGGATCTGGCATATCTGGTGGCCTCATTAAGATGTTCGGCAAATGCTGATCGCACTTCCTTACTGTATTTATGAAATGGAATCAGAGCCTTTGGCATATTGCCATATGACAATCCCTTATCTGTAATAAGAGAATTTAATATCTTTTCGTATCGTTGTTCCTTTCTGCACTCCTCGTAAGATACACCTCTTTTATACATTGCCTTGTATAGCTTATCAAAAAATGCAAACTCCTCAATATGCTCAAAGAAATAGTATATTGAATCAGGACCTTGATCTTTCAATAATTCTAATTGGTCTTCTGAGGTTGCCCGATAAGTATTCCTAAACTCAAGTAAGTCTTTAAACATTCTGGATGCCGCTCCTGATGCAGGAACGAACTTAACAACCTTCTTCTCTTCGGCGAAATCTTCGTAGAGCTCAACATTGTCATTCATTCTTTTTTGGGATATTTGTATTATCCCTTTTTTTATGGTTGCAGACTCGACAAGTTTTATGTTAGGAAATCCTGTTTTAAAATAGTTAATTTGATTTTGTGCTTCCTTAATACTGATTCCTCTGGTTTTCAGACTTTCTAAGTCCTTGTCAGTGAGTAGGTTTTCCATAGTATTTCCTCAATTATGTTCTGCGACAGTAAAAACAAAATTAATTATTTATTCCGGGAAATGAGCTGAGGCATTCAAGAAATGACATACATCGGTATTTAACATCACTATGCCATAATATGTTAGGGGATTCCAGAATTGTGCTTTTTTCTTTTGCTTTTCCACTGGTATCTATCCTGATTAATTCTGATTGGCTAATTGCCAGGCAGAGGCAAAAACCATTCTCGAAATATTGCACATATTTTCATAATCCAACTTCTCCCAAGTGTCGGAAGGTCGGTGATAGTCATCATGTGTGCCGCAATAAAAATAGAGTACCGGCACCCCTTTGTCTTCAAAACTCACATGGTCTGATCCCCTAAGACTCATTTCATTGCAATCGTCATACTTATATATGGTCATCAACTCCCGGCCCTCAATAGCAGATGCATTCTTTACTGCTTTATCCAGGACTGATCCTGGTTTGTCAGACAGATAAAGAAATATATAGGAAGTGTCCTTTTCAGCATAATCATCTTGCCGACCGATCATATCCATGTTAATAGCTGCCTTAGTATTCTGAAGTGGAACGACGGGATTGGCAGTGTAAAACCGGCTTCCTAACAATCCTTTTTCTTCTCCAGCGACAGGCATGAAAAGAATACTCCTTTTGGGCCTGAAGCCTGCCTCTGCAGCTTCGGCAAAAGACTCAGCAATTTCAATAAGGGCAGCTGTGCCGGATGCATTATCATCCGCACCGTTGAAGATTTGATTTGCATATTGGCCCAAATGATCGTAGTGCGCCATGATGATAATGTACTCATCGGGGAGTTTTGATCCCTTGATCATGCCCAGAACATTCTCACCATAAACTTTATTCGCCCCTTTTTCTGAGATTATTTTTAACTCAGTTTCAAGGATTCCACTTACTGATTTACCCTTGCTGATTTTTTTCTGGTATTTATCCCAATCGTCTATACTGTTACCAAAAAGGAGACTTGCAGATTCATAGCTGATGGCAATCATCCTATTAGCATAATTAACGACCTTTCCTGAATCGGATAGAAAAAACTGCTGGCTTTCGGAGAATTTATTTTCCAGGTTGTTCATTTTATCAATTTTCGATTGTTCAGGATTAATCATGATTGCACCTATAGCTCCATTTTTAGCTGCTATTTTTGCTTTATCATATCCAAGCAAAGAGTATTCCGGGATATAAGAACCGGTAGTGATAAACCGACCGTTTTTGTCTGTTGGCTCCCCGTGGAGGAAGGCAACAACTTTACCCCGTACATTCTTACCTTCATAATCAGAATAATGCTCTGTTTCAGCTCCGTAGCCCATAAAAACGATCTGTATAGTATTGTTTCCTTCTGGCCAATTTCCAGTAACAAATAGTTCTTTGTTGAGCCATAATGAATCAGTGTTCTTAACTATAATAAAACTCTCCCAAGCGTTTTTAATTAGTGTAAATTCCTGGAGAAAAGGATCTGTTCCGGATGTAGGTCCTAGAAGATTAATCTTATAAAAGTTCTCCCTGATATAGTGTGCAGCTTTTTTCTGACCTTCAAATCCAGTTTCCCTACCCGTATAAGCATCTGAGGCCAAAGTTTGAACATGTTCCTTAAGTTCTGCAACAGTAATACCTGAACTAAATGTTGATATTTCATTATTCTGGGCTGTTACTGATATGATTCCTGTGAGGAATATGCTTATTGATAAAAGATATTTCATCTGTATGACTGCTAGTGTGAATTTTGTGCAAGTGAAATTACTAATTCGAAAACGAATAAGTACAAGGGCTGTTTGACAATAAAAAAAAGCAGGTGAAGTACCTGCTTTTTCATCTTTGTCATAATAATTGAACTACAATGTTAGTTTCTTTTCAATTTCCACGATATATGCCCGGAATCGTTTGTCAGTTTCGCTAAGATTGCCAACGGTTTTACAAGCATGAAGAACTGTTGCATGATCTTTACCCCCTATCTGAGAGCCAATTGTTGCCAGGGAAGACTTGGTAAGATTTTTTGAAAAATACATAGCAATCTGCCTGGCTTGGACGATCTCCCTTTTGCGGGTTTTGGAATGCATCAATTCGAGAGGAATGCTGAAATAGTCGCTCACTATTTTCTGAATGTAGTCTATGGATAATTCACGAGCAGTGTTTTTCACCAACTTGTCAATCATTTCCCTAACTAATTCGATGGTAATCTCTTTCCTGTTAAGTGTGGATTGAGCCAGGAGGGAGACGAGAGCACCTTCAAGCTCTCTGACATTATTTGTAACCTGTGAGGCAATATATTCTAAAACCTCATCTTCCATCGTAATACCATCATTGTACACCTTCATTTTCAAGATCTTGACCCTGGTTTCAAAGTCTGGGATCTGTAGGTCAGCTGATAAGCCCCATTTGAATCTTGAGAGCAGACGCTGCTCCATCCCTTTCAACTCAACTGGTGGTTTATCTGATGTAAGAATGAGCTGCTTGCCTGATTGGTGTAAATGATTAAATATGTGGAAGAAGGTATCCTGTGTTTTTTCTTTTCCTGCAAACTCCTGGACATCGTCAATGATCAACACATCTATCATTTGGTAAAAATGCAGGAAGTCGTTACGATTATTGTTGCGTATTGCCTCAACAAACTGAGTTTGGAATTTGTTGGCATTTACATAAAGAACAATTTTTTCAGGTGATTTTTCTTTCACCTCAACACCAATAGCTTGTGCCAGATGAGTTTTACCCAGACCAGAACCACCATAGATCAATAGTGGATTAAAGGCTGTTCCTCCTGGATTTTGTGCTACTGCATAACCTGCTGAACGGGCAAGACGATTGCATTCACCCTCAATGAAATTACTAAAAGAATTTTCAGGCTTTAGCTGAGGGTCAACATGAAGCTTCTTTATCCCCGGGATAATGAAGGGATTCTTAATGGTTCGCTCCTCTTCATCGAAGGGAAGTGATAGAGGTCTGTTTTTTAAGCCCGATTTTGCCTTTGTCGGAAATTTAACCGTATAAGGCTTGCTGTCTGAGAAGCTATTATTCTCCATGACAACACTATATTCCAATTTTGCCTCAGGTCCAAGTTCTTTGCGAATTGTTTTGCTTAGAATGCCAATGTATTGCTCTTCCAAATATTCGAAAAAGAATGGGGATGGCACTTGTATTGTAAGAATACTACCTGTAATTTTTATTGGAACAATGGGCTCAAACCAAGTTCTGAAACTCATTGTGGTAACATTGTCTTTGATGATAGACAGACA
>JAUVKA010000338.1 GCA_030592205.1 Bacteroidota bacterium
CAATACCACAACCTCTTTCAACTATCTGCTCAAATGTTATCTCTTTCTTATTCATAGCTCCTTAGTTTGATTGCAGCGAAAATAATCATTCCCTTGTGTGTTTTAGATCAATCATGGATGTTTCATGAAGTAAAAATCATTCTAAGAATTCAATTTTCAAAATGTAATTAACGAACTGCTGGATTTTATGCATGAATTTGGGAATATAACTTCTTGGTATAGTTTTTGAGTTAGTTTTCCTATGAAACTCAACCTACCTAAACCTGGGATGATCTTATTGATTCTCATACCGATAATGATATCCTGCAATAACAAGCTTGATATAGCTGAAAAGATAATAATTAATCCTGATGAAAAGCCTGTCTTTCCTGAGTCTGGTGAAGCATGGATAAAGGACATTAAGTTCATACCCCTGGAAACAAGTCAGGGAAATTTTATTGGTCGCCAGATAGGGTTAAGATTTAACGATGAAAAGATCCTGCTTCATTCGAATGATAAAATATTTGTTTACGATATAGATGGGCAATTAATAAATTCATTTAGTCATCATGGTAGAGGGCCTGGTGAATATACGAGGATTGCCAGCCTGGAAATCGTTCCTGATCAAGATCAAATAATGGTTTATGATCTTGATTCGTATCAAATTCTATTATATAGCTATGATGGACAATTCTTAAATGGGATTAGTCTTCCCTTTCGTCCTGTTCGTGTTGTTCCCATTAATGATGATAAATTTGTCTGCTTCATGAACAGGCTTCAGCATCGCGGTGAAACACCATACAGATATCAGCTCGTATTCTGTAATGATGAAGGTCAAATCCAGGCATCATATTTCCCATACACAACTCAATTCCAATCGGTGGGTGTTATGAATTTCTCAGCAGGGAGCAGGAAAGGCGAATACTTCATTAATATACCTTTTGCATTCGACGTTCACAAGATTTCTCCAGATGGGGACCTGGATGTTGAAATTAGCCTTTCATTCGGGGATTATGATGTAGACACAACCGTTTATCAGGGTAAAGATTTTATATCTCGTCAGGATTTCAAAAACCTTATTGGATATGAAAAGCTTACAGAATTGATCGAACTGAATGTCACAGAAAATGCAATAGCTATCCAATCTTTCACAAAAAATCCCAAATCCATGGGAGGGTACAGATACATAAACAGAAAAACGGGATCACAATTATTTGTTCCGATGGGTAAGTCTGATCCTTCAATTATGTATCATGGTTTCCCGATGTCAGGCTCCAGATTTTCATTTGGATCATATTTTGCCTATTTGGCTGATGCAATTGATGTCATAAACACGATCGAATCTCTTTCAGAAGACCAAAAGAAGTCGCTTGCGAAACATGTGGGCTTTAATGAATTATCTGAACTAGATGAGAACGATAACCCAGTACTGGTATTATTTAAAGTAAAGGACTTTTAAAAAGTTGTCCAGTATTATTTCAAATGACAAATCCTGATAATAGGATTATCATAAATATCACTTTGCTCCACAAGGGTTCTGAGTTGAGTTCTATACTTCTCAGTTATTAATTCAGAATCTGTAAAGCAGTCTGTAGCACACCACTCTTCGAGATCAACAATTTGATGAACTTCCATAAAAGAATTATCCCGAGAGTACAGAGTGTAAAATGGCCAAAACGGGCTCAATCCATCTAAATCATTGATGATTCCGTAACTATAACCACCGGAACCTTTGCACTTTTTTATTGCAGGTAAGGTATAATATTCATCAGTTCTCTTATCGAATACCTGATGAAATCGTTCTCCATAGCTCCCAATAATCAAAATATGGTTGGGCAAATCAAAAGTGTAACCAACATGGTCATAGTGATAATCTTCCATCCTCACTTTATATGCAGGAGCAGTGTTCTCTCCCACATCAATTGAAAATTTTGGAATCAGGGATAAATCTTTATTAATTTGATAGCATGTATCGCCCAGACTAGCTTTAAACAATAATCCTGTACTAGATCGTATAAAATTGGGGTCAATATAAATGCCGTTTCTCTCATTGGCAAATTTAAAATCTATTGTATACAAGGGTTTTTCTTCTTTTGTTTCAAGATTCAGAGCCATTAATCTTGGACAATTCAAACTATCAGAATAAGGGCGTGAAGGTATATAGACCAGTGTTTCTTGATCTAAATAATACACCTCCTGATGTATGGAAGCCAATGGTTTATATGTTTGCAAATGATTTCCATTGATATCATACTCAATTGCCGAATCAGACCTACCATCTACGATAACAATCTTATCTTCATCAGGACTCAAATCCACATGGTTTGGTTGACTATACTCTCCCGGTCCCTGACCTGCATTTCCAATTTGCCGAATGAATTCACCCTGGCGACTAAACAGAAGAACCTTTGCCGGGGTTCGAGAGGCAAAAACCAGGTACTTTTGCCCGAATACCCTATAGGCTCTTGGCAGGACGCAATCCTTGTTGGTTTCTAGTTTAATGTATTCAATACTATCAACTATCTCGCTTAATAACAAGTGTTTCTTAGTCTTTAGTCCTGATGCAATATCCAAATGAATTATTTCAGCAGATTCAGAATTTGGAGTGTTATTGCATCCAATTAAAAGAGAAAAAATCAGGAATAGTGGAACAAGATGGCTCTTCTTCATATTGCTTTATTTACGGTTTAGTTTTAGACCAATCTACCTAGACCAAGCGAAGTCAATGTGGCTACTCAACTAACCCTCAAAACCTAAATAATATTGTCCACACCTCTTCTCTACAACCATGATAATAGGATTATCATTTTCATCCAGATTTGAAACTAGCATTTTAAATTCCTTATTTTTAGCTGGCTTCTGGACATCTGAGATATCAAATTTCCCTTCTTTGTTCCATTCAATAATGTCAATAGCCTGGAAAATGAAGTACCAATTATCTTCATCTTCAAAATAAGACGGTTTTACAGCCGGGCCTCCATCAATATCGTTATATAAGCCCCTCATATCCAGATCAATATTTTCAGCAAAAACAAGTTCTTTGCTTCTATGATCATATTTTCCGTAATATCTTTTTCCTTTTAAAGAAAAATAGACCATGGTAAAATCACTTTCCCGGTTTAGTGCAACCCTCTCAACAAAATTTTTCCGGTTAGAATCATAATTGGTGAGATCATCCTCCCAACCCTCCGGCATTCCATATTTTCCCAAATCAACATACAAATCTGGCAACCATTTACCATCCCTAAAGGCATAGGCAGTATCTGAAAAAGCATTTTGAACCAAAACATTATTTCCGTCGGTATAAAATTCAAATTCTTTTAAGACTACTCCTGATTTAGGTAGTTCCACAGGGCCTTCAAAATGGCGATATGTAATTTCTCCGGTATTGTCAAGATGAACAAACCTAAACAGCTTTCCATCAAGCTCATTCTGCCTGTACGAGGCAATATGAAATCCTCCACCAGGTTCAGCAGCGTAATAATTTGTTGGATATGGAAGATCAAATTCGCCAACAAAATCACCCTCAATTGAATAGCTTATCATCTTCTTGTCAAAAATACTGCAAATGTCAATCTGGCATTTCTCCCTATCAACAGAGAATTGCCGGGCACTTAAAAATTCCCCAGGGCCTTTTCCCGTTCTTCCAACAGATCGTACAAACTTTCCTTCCCGATCAAAAACCATAAATTTCTTCCCTCGATCCAATAAAATGAAATTTCCTCCACAAGCTCTAAGTGATAAGTCACCACTAAGAATACAATCAGAGCTCGTTTCAAGAGGGATATAATGAATATTCTTTGCCAAATCAGATAAAAGAATATCTGCAAAGTTCCCAATATTATCTTCCACTGGTATTATGCGAACACCTTTAGAATTTTCGCTTTTGTCCGTGGCACAGGCAAATAATAAAAAAATCAGGATAAAGGTTAATGTTGATTTCATTATGTTTTAGTTTAATTCAATATGCTGGCCTATTGATGTTTACCCCTCGGCGCCTATAGTGTTCTCAGCCAAGAAATTCCAAAAACCTCTCCTTGTACTGCGGGCCAATGGCAATTTTTGTTCCATTTATTACTACATGATTACTCTCTATGATTTGAATATTCTCTACATTTATAATGTAAGAATTATGTATCCTGATGTATTTATCAGGAGACAGAAGTTCAAAAATCTGGTTTAAGGTCATTCTAGTATTCACCTTGGATTCAGCGGTAAAAACATTTAAATAATTACCATCACTCTGGATATAGAGTATATCATCAAGAGTTACTTTTATCTGTTTATATCCATCCTTCAGAAACAAGAATTTATTTTGATTAAGGCCATTTGACTTCCCCAGCTCGATGAGTCTTTTAACTTTGAATACAGCCTTAGCAAACCTGTCAAATTCAATGGGCTTTAGCAAGTAATCAACAGCCTCATAATCATAGCTATCCAAAGCATACTCGGAATAAGCGGTGGCAAAAATTACATGTGGCCGAAAGCTCAACTGATCCAGAAGTTGAAGCCCGTTTATACCGGGCATATTGATGTCGAGAAAAACAACATCTACCGGATTATCCTTAAGGAAATCCCTTGCTTTATAAGGATCATAAAACAAACCAAGCACCTTCAATTCAGGTATTTTCGCAGCATGTATAGCGATCACATCAAGTGCACTAGGCTCATCATCGACAACTATGCAGGTGATCATATTTGGGAAATGGTTAATGAATAATGGTTAATGATTAATTGTGAATGGTTAATGATCAATGGTTAATGGCATGACGGCATTGATTTGAATACTTAAGTACTACAAC
>JAUVKA010000242.1 GCA_030592205.1 Bacteroidota bacterium
ATTTCTGGATTTAAAACCAGGCATTCCTTCAAATGAAAGATATAAGGCGGTAGCCGGGACACATGAGACAGGATTATTTGGGTTTAAATCAGCGGATGGTATACATTGGAGTAAAATTCAGGAAACTCCCATATTTACAAAAGGCATCTTCGATTCCCAGAATGTAGCTTTCTGGTCGCAAAGTGAAAACTGTTATACATGCTACTTCCGCACCTGGACAGGAGACGGCTACACCGGTATCAGGACTATTAGCAGAACTACATCACCGGATTTCATTCATTGGAGCGAACCGCTTGAAATGGATTTTGGTGATACACCCATGGAACAGCTATATACAAATCAGACTGCGCCATATTATCGTGCACCTCATATCTATGTAGCGATTGCAGCCAGGTTTTTGCCCAACCGACAAGTATTAAATGAAGAACAGGCTCTTGAGCTCAATGTAAATCCAAAATATTTCAAAGATTGTTCTGATGCGGTATTAATGACTTCAAGAGGAGGGAATAGATATGATCGGACATTTATGGATGGATTTATTCGTCCAGGGATAGGCCTGCAGAACTGGGTGTCACGCTCCAATTATCCGGCTCTTAACGTCGTTCAGACCGGTCCGGCTGAAATGTCGGTGTACCTTAACCAGGATTATGCCCAGCCTACTGCACACATGCATCGCTACACTTTACGTATCGATGGTTTTATGTCTTTACGTGCACCGTATGAAGGCGGTGAGATGATAAGCAAACCATTCTATTTCACTGGTGATAAATTGGTGCTCAATTTCTCCACTTCTGCCGCCGGTTTCATCAAAGTTGAAATACTCGATATCAATGGAAGCAGGATAGAAGGCTTTGAATTGGAAAACTCAAAAGAAATGATTGGGAATGAAATTGAGAAGGCAGTTACATGGCAGGGAAATCCGGATTTAAAGAAATTAATGAATGAGCCTGTAAAACTCCGTTTTGTGATGAAAGATGCAGACTTGTATTCCATTAAATTTGAATAGATGAAGTTTTATTATCAGATACTCATTCTGGCAATTATTACAGTGTCTGACGCTTATGCGGGGATAAAAGACAAGCCATTTATTCAGGAATATCATCGGGCGTACAGGCTTGGTTCTACAGTTGAAAAAAACGATGTTCGGACCATAGTTGTTGATCAATCAGGACAGGTTTGGGCAGGCACAAAAGCCGGTTTATTTGTATTGGATTATATCACGGAAGAATGGAATGCAATTCTTGATTCAACAAATCAAGGGCCAATAAATGATCTGTTTGTTGATTCAAAAGGAATCGTTTGGATTGCTGCCTGGAATGGTCTGTACAGAGCAGATAATAATAAAACAGAGAAAATTGAGATAACGAATAGTCCCATTGGGGTAGTAAATGAAATTGCCAACAGCATACTTGCTATTGGGCCTGAAGGTATCTGGAAAACGAAGGGAAAATCATGGATTAAAGAAGATATGCCTTATTCCCGTGCGATTCGCAAACTAATAAGTGATAGAAATAGCGGCTTCTATTTGGGGACAGGAAAAGGATTGTATCATAAAACGGCAGATAAGACTTTGCTATTCCAGAATGCAGAGGAACTATTAAGTGATAATATTTTTGGTCTTGCTTATTTCAATAATGAGGAACTATGGATTGGCGGGCTTGGAGGAGTTTCAGTATATAAAAATGATATTAGGATCAGAAGCTATACTACAAAAGAAGGCTTACCAAATGCATGGGTACGGTGTATTCAAAAAGCGCCCGATGGTTCAATGTGGATCGGAACAGATCTGGGAGTTACAAAGTATGACGGAAGCAGCTGGTCATTAAGACATAGCCGGCGCTGGTTATTAAGCGATAAAGTCCGGGATATTGCATTTGACGGGAACGGTACTGCCTGGATTGCCACTTCCGAAGGTGTTAGTGCGATAAAAAGGAAGCAGATAACGCTTGAGCAAAAAGCCCGCTATTATTACAATATAATGATTCAAAGACATATACGTGAACCATATCTGGTTGAGAAATGCAGGTTCAGCACTCCGGGTGATACAACACGCTGGGAACCAAATGATGATGATAATGACGGGCAGTACACAAGTATGTATCTCGCAATGGAATCATATCGCTATGCAGTAACAAAGAATCCGGAAGCTAAAAAGAATGCAGCCAAAGCCTTTAACGCACTTAAGTTTCTTCAGACTGTAACCGAAACTGAGGGATTTGTTGCCAGAACAGTAATACCTGCCACATGGAGTAGAATGGCAGATCCCAATGTGATAATAAGCGACCGGGAGTGGGCGGATTTGATTATCAGGGAACCACGGGAAAAGAAAGTTGAGGACTACTGGCTTTTGTCAGAGGATGAGAAATGGTTGTGGAAAAGAGGAACAAGCAGTGATGAAATTACCGGTCATATGTATGGCTACCTCTTTTACTTTGACCTTGTTGCAGATGAAAAGGAAAGGGAAGGTGTAAAAAAACACATATTACGTATCGTTGATTATATTATTGACAATGCTTATGTGTTGATTGATATTGACGGAATGCATACTGAATGGGGAGTTTGGGCACCTGAATTTCTAAATGATGATCCTGATTGGGCCAGCGAAAAAGGAGTTAACTCCGTTGAGATTTTATCATTTATTAAGCTGGCATATCATGTTAGTGGAGATGAGCATTACCAAAACGAGTATTACAAATTATTGAATAAGCATCATTATAAAAGTAATATTGTTCATGCGAAAACCGTCTTACCTTCCTGGCGGACATATATTGATGATGAACTTCTTGCACTTGCCTATCCTGCTCTGATTCTTTATGAAGATGACCCTGATCTGCAGGCTCTGTATCGCGGAAGCCTGGATAACTGGTATGATGCGCTTATAAATGACGATAATCCCTATTTCTATTTCATCTACAATGCATTTGCCGGTAACAAGTTGAATCTTGAAAAGTCCATACGACTATTACAGGATAATCCGCTCGACCTGATTCGTTGGCGAATAGATAATAGTAAGCGAGAAGATTTGTCTTTAACACGTTCCCCAATATTAGAGGACATTCAAACCAGCCGGTTGGTTCCTCCCAGTGAGAGGGGAATAATGCGCTGGGATAACAACCCATGGAAGGCCGTTCAGGGTGACGGGGGGCTTACGGAAAGCGATGGAGTCTACTGGCTGTTAGCATACTGGATGGCCAGGTATTATGAATTGATTGAATAATTTGTTCCTGGGCCAGTTCCATGTTTTTCTTTACATCCAGGATGGTTCTCTATGAAGACCAGGGACAATTAGGAGCCTGGTATGTTTTGGCAAGCCTGGGGCTTTTCAATGTGCAAGGACATGTTTCGGCCAATCCTTCTTTTCAGTTTGGGAGCCCTCAATTTGAGAAGGTTACATTGCAGCTTTCAAATGATCCAGACAATAAAGTTCTAATAAAACACTAAATAATTTCTTTAAGAATAAGTATATTCAAGCCCTGGAGTTTAACGGAAAGCCAATGAATAATTGCTGGATTTACCGTGATGAAATTATGAATGGGGGAAAACTCAGCTTCACAATGGGGGCAGAACCTAATATAAACTGGGGTATTGAAACTCCTCCTCCTTCAATGAGTACAGATAAACAATAATACAATGAAATATTCAACGATAATCTTTTCCTGTATGATTCTTCTTGCTATGGCAGCCTGTAGTGCACCAGAAAATGAAGAAATAGTTAGCAATGATTGGCCGGTTTTAAAACATTACGACCAGGAACATATTGATAAGGTTGCTTTGCCTTTAGGGGGAATTGGAACAGGAATCGTTTCCCTGGGTGGTAGAGGTGATTTGAGAGATTGGGAACTTATGAATCGTCCGGGAAAAGGGTTTAAAGCTGGACCGGGAGGAAATCGTCATCCATTTTTTGCAGTATTTGTCGATGATGGAACGAAAAAACAATCTTCTGCTTTACTCGGACCAGTTCCGATTGAAGATTACGAATGCAAAGAAGGAAGAAAACCTGACAACCATGGCCTGCCACGCTTTAGTAACTGCAGCTTCGATGCAGCATATCCTTTTGGTATTGTAAATCTTTCTGATGCACGCATGCCCATTGACGTTAAGATTATGGGATTTAACCCCTTAATCCCGGGTGATGCAGATGCCAGCGGGATCCCTGTCGCCGTATTGAAATACGAAATAACAAATACTACAGAAAAGCCATTAACAGTCTCGGTATGTGGAGTAATGGAGAATTTTATTGGTGCTGACGGGGAAACAGGATACAGAGACTGGAAAGGAGATTTCAAACCTTCAGGAGCAAATGATAATAAGAACGTATTCAAAAAGTCAAATGTCCACGGTATTTATATGTACACTGAAGGAGTCGATTCACTGGCTGAACAATGGGGTACTATGGCGTTAACTACTGATGCGGCTAATGATGTAAGTTATAGAACTTCATTTATTAGCAGATCATGGGGAGATGCTTTATTGGATTTTTGGGATGATTTTGGTGATGATGGTAAACTGGAAAACAGAAAACAACCTCTTAGTGTTCATGATCCTAATGCTGCTTTGGCAGTGAAAACTGAAATACCTGCTCACTCAACAAAAGAAATCACGTTTTATCTCAGCTGGCATTTCCCAAACAGAAAAGCCTGGTCGAATGAAGTTGTTGGAAACTATTACACCACTCAATACTCAGATGCCTGGGATGTTATAGAAAAAACACAGCCAAGGCTACAGGAATTAGAAAATAGAACAATCGAGTGGGTAAGTGCATTTGTCAATAGCGATCTTCCTGAGCTTGTAAAAGAAGCTGCATTGTTTAATATAAGTACACTTCGGTCACAAACTACATTTAGAATTGCGAGTGGACATATGATGGGCTGGGAAGGTTGTATGGACACCCGTGGTTCATGTTGGGGTTCATGTACACATGTTTGGAACTACGAACAGGCAACGGCTTTTCTTTTTGGTGATTTAGCAAAATCAATGAGGGAAATAGAGTTTGCTTACTCAACCCAGGAAAATGGTTTAATGAGCTTCAGAACGAATTTACCATTGTCAAAATCTACAGGTTGGAGCATGGCGGCAGCTGATGGACAGATGGGAACTATCATGAAAATGTACCGTGAGTGGCAATTGTCAGGTGATGATGAATTTCTTGATGAATTATGGCCCAATGTGAAAAAAGCAGTTGAATTTTGCTGGATTACCGGAGGCTGGGATGATGACATGGACGGTGTTATGGATGGTTGTCAGCACAACACAATGGATGTGGAATATTACGGACCAAACCCTCAAATGGAGCTATGGTACTTAGGAGCATTGCGCGCAGCAGAGGAAATGGCAAAATACCAAAATGATACAGAATTTGCGGAAAAGTGTCATTCACTGTATGAAAAGGGTTCAAAATGGACAGATGAGAACCTGTTTAACGGGGAATATTATATCCATATCATCCAAGCTCCTGCTGAAGGTGATAGTATTGCTCGGGGACTTACACACTCAATGGGAGCAAAAGACAGAAGCGATCCTGATTATCAGTTGGGAGAAGGCTGTTTAGTTGACCAATTAGTTGGACAATACATGGCCCATATTCTTGATTTAGGTTATCTGGTTAAAGAGGAAAATTTAAAAACCACTTTGGGTAGTATTCTGAAATACAATCACAAAGAGAACATGTTGGATCATTTTAACCCAATGCGCTCTTACGCTTTAGGTGAAG
Organism: Bacteroidota bacterium; assembly: GCA_030592205.1. Taxonomy (GTDB): domain Bacteria; phylum Bacteroidota; class Bacteroidia; order Bacteroidales; family UBA12481; genus JAUVKA01. Next base: position 5,711 of record JAUVKA010000242.1, read on the forward strand.
AGTCTGCTTTATTAATGGCAAGCTTTCCTAAGAGTCGTCCGAAAGTACCATTCCCATATTTCTATGAAGTAATGACAGGATTTGAATATACGGCTGCAGTAGGGATGTTGTACGAAGGCATGGAGCAGGAAGGACTATCATCTATTAATGATATCCGTAATCGTTATGATGGGAAAAAACGTAATCCATTCAATGAAGCAGAATGTGGCCACCATTATGCCAGAGCTATGGCAAGTTGGGCAGCCCCTATTGCCTTAACAGGATTTAATTATTCAGGTGTTTCCAAAACAATGAAGTTTAAGGCAAATGAAGGAATGTATTTTTGGTCTAATGGATATAGTTATGGAACAATAGAAATTAAATCTCGCAACTCGAATTATGATATTCGGATAAAAACACTTGGAGGAAAACTGGAGTTGAAAAGCTTTGAGTTGAGAGAAAAAGGTTCAAAGGATTTTAAAAAAGTTCAGGTGATTGAAGATGGGAATGAAGTGATTTTTGCAATAAAGGTTAGGAAGTAATTTGCTTTGTTGCCACCTGTGCTTTATTCTTTTACTTAGAGAGAAAGTTTTATCAAATTTTCATTAATCTTTTTAATCTTCCATTATAAGATTGCCAATAGTTTCTTTTAATCCTTTCGCTTAAGAAAGATGAATTCACCATTTTTTCTACTAAAACAGACTGGGTTTGCATAG
>JAUVKA010000073.1 GCA_030592205.1 Bacteroidota bacterium
CAGAGGTAGAATCAAGGTACTACGTTTATGGTTACCAGGGAGACAATGTGCCGGATGCTAAACTTACAGGGGGCTGGGAACATTACAAAACCCTGTATAACTGGACGGCCGCCATGGATGCCTGTCCCACAGGCTGGCACCTTCCGCAATCTAATGAATATAGTGATCTGTTTAACTACCTTATAGGCAAGGAAGTATACGGATATGCGGGTAATGCAGCAGCTATCGGAAAATCCCTTGCATCCACAACCTTGTGGGACGGCGATTTTGACACACCCGGTACCGTGGGATACGAACAGGAATATAATAACACAAGCGGGTTCGACGCCAGGCCTGGGGGCTACCGCTCTGCCGATGGTAATTACTATAGTCCGCCGCGTTTCCGTGAAGCGGGCCGGTCTGCATATTTCTGGAGTGCATTTAACCCGTTTTTATCAAGGCCAGGTAGAATTAGCATAGACCTGCATGGTACAAGCAATGCACCGACCGCAAGCAATCACCTTGAAATACCAAGGCCAACCGGAAAAGACCTGGGATTTTCAGTCAGGTGCCTCAGGGGTGTCGTTGATCCCATGGTCAATACAAAAGGTATAAGTTGCTATATACAGGAAACATCTGCCACATACGAAGGATTCATCCTTTCAAGTGGAGGGCATGATATTATTTCCAGGGGGATATGCTGGGTTGAAGGGACAAATACCCCTACCACAAATGACAATATGGTAAACAGTAATGATGAATCCCGTGAATTTTCCGCTGTTATAACAGGCCTGGCTATGGGTACTGTTTATACTTACGCTGCATATGTTGAAATTAGTTCCGGAATATTTTATGGCCGGAACAATCAATTTAAGACAGAATCAGGCGGGGCTGACGGGTTTTTCACCGACTCCAGGGATGGCAAAGAATACGGTTATAAGATTATTGGTAGCCAGACATGGATGATGCATAACCTTGCTTACCTGCCGGCAGTTAGTCCATCTTCAGCAGGTTCAAATGAAGATCCTTTTTATTATGTCACCGGGTTTGAGGAGTCCAGCGTAAGCTCAGCTAAAGCTAGTGCCAATTTTTCCACCTACGGAGTATTATACAATTGGCCGGCAGCAAAGACTGCCTGCCCTGATGGATGGCATATGCCGAGAGATGAGGAGTGGAAAGTACTGGAAAAATACCTGGGAATGAGTTCATCAGATGCTGATAATACGGGTTGGCGTTTTTCGGGTGAGGTAGGCAGGCAGCTAAAATCAACGGAGGAATGGGAAGAAAGTGCTGCAGCCGGCGATAATTCCAGCGGGTTCACGGCCCTGCCTGGAGGTTGCCGTGTTCAGGGCGGCTTCTTTGCCAGTCTCCATAATGATGCAAATTTTTGGTCACCCCTTGAAGATGGCTCATCCCCTGTTTATTATCGGGGCCTTGATTATAATGGTAATGGCGTCCGCAGGGGAGATGATTATGTCAGCTTTGGATTCTCGGTAAGATGCCTTCAGGGTGAAGAACAGAAAAATATTCCAACGGTCACAACAGAAAATGTGAGCACTATAACTGAAACTACTGCTGTATGTGAAGGGAATGTAAGTGAAGATGGAGGAGCCTCAGTCACAGCACGTGGTGTATGCTGGAATACATCAGGAAATCCTGATATATCTGACAATAAAACTATCGATGGCAGTGGAATAGGTTCATTTACAAGTAATATCACAGGGCTATCAGAAAATACTACCTATTATGTAAAGGCATATGCCACCAACAGCGTTGGGACAGCCTATGGCAACCAGAGGGAGTTTACTACGGAAAGTGGAGGAAGTGGAGCTGACGGATCATTCACTGATTCGCGAGATGGAAATACATATGAGTACAAGCACTATGGCAGCCAGACATGGATGATAGGCAACCTGGCTTATTTGCCATCTGTCAGCCCTTCATCAGATGGGGCATTGGAGGGTCCATACTACTACGTCTATGGCTACGAAGGCTCTGATGTTGGCTCAGCAAAACAGGCAGATTCTTACTCAAACTTTGGTGTTTTATATAACCATGAATCTGCTAAAACTGCCTGTCCGAGTGGATGGCATGTTCCTACCCATGAAGAATGGACCGAGCTGGAAAATTACCTGGTAACAAACGGCTTTGGTTATGGAGGCAGTGGAGATGACATTGGGAAATCCATGGCTTCAACCTCAGGATGGGCCGGGGATGGTGGTGCCGGGAATATTGGCAATGATCAGGCATCAAATAACGCAAGCAGCTTCAATGCCCCTCCGGGTAGTTTCCGTAGTGGAAACGGAGGCTTTGGCGGCAGTGAATATAATACAACATTCTGGTCGTCATCCCCATATGAGTCTACTAGAATGTGGACAAGGATACTCAATTATAATGGAGATAATTTAAACCAGAACAATTATGGCAGTCAGAATGGTTTTTCAATAAGATGTATCCAGGGCAGCAAACCAAACACCATTCCCATGGTTTATATTGAGGAAATTACGGGAATAACTGAAAATTCTGCCCAAAGTGAGGGAAAGGTAAGTGAAGATGGAGGAGCCTCAGTCACAGCACGAGGCGTTTGCTGGAACACTGCCGGCAATCCTACGATCAGTGATAGTAAAACAGTTGATGGATCAGGACTTGGCAGCTACAGCAGCAGCATCACAGGACTTTCTGAGAACACTACCTATTATGTAAAGGCATATGCCACCAACAGTGTAAGTACCGCATATGGTTTTCAAAGAGAATTTACCACTGAAAGTGGAGGAGATGGAGAGGAAGGGACTTTTACTGACTCACGTGATGGTAGTGTATATGGATATAAGGTCTATGGAAGCCAGACCTGGATGACCGAAAACCTGGCGTATCTACCGGAGGTCTATTCCTCAGCAGGCGGTTCTGAGGCCTCGCGCTACTACTATGTGTATGGCTATGAAGGAGAAGATGTTAGCGCAGCTAAAGCAGAAGATAATTATTCCACCTATGGGGCTTTATATAATTGGGATGCTGCTATAAATGAGTGCCCGTCAGGCTGGCATCTGCCAAGTCCGTCAGAATGGGATATTTTATTGAACTACCTCACAGATAATGGTTATGGTTATGAGGGAAGTGGGGACGATGTAGCAAAATCAATGGCATCAGTATCAGGATGGGTTTCAACAGAAAATCCCGGTGAAATAGGAAATAACCAGGGAGAAAACAATTCGAGTGGTTTTAATGCCCTGCCTACAGGTTACAGGTACAGTCAAGGAGACTTTCTATATCAGGGCGACCGCACCTTTTTCTGGTCAAGCGAAACTGACGGAACACGCTCTGTTATATTGGGTCTCAAAAACTTCCACACCACACCTGTACAAAGTAATGCTATAAGAGCTTATGGTTTTCCTGTTAGATGTTTAAAGGATTAAACCAGAGAGTATAAGGTAAAGACACGCTTTCTGGAACTTATAAGTACTATATAAATGGCCTGGCTTTCAAGAACTATTTGTACCCGGGATTCGAATATGGCCAGGGCTGCAAACTTGAAAACCTTGAAAGCTATACCTGATAATTACGAAAAATTTGTGGTATGGTGCTGGACATGGTTTCATTTAGGAGTGCTGTAGATTTTATCGCCTTATGTGTTAGGCATAATGTTAAATACTTATATGCGTTTGGATCATCCGTTTCTGATCGATTTAATTATTCCTCCAGCGATATTGATCTGATAGTTGAAATTGATAACAAGGATCCTATTGAACGAGGGGGAAAGTTAATGTCCTTATGGGACACATTTGAGATTTTCTTTCATCGCAAAGTGGATTTACTTACAGAATCGTCTATCAAGAATCCATTTCTGAGAAAAAACATTGATTCTACCAAGGTTCTTATCTATGACGGATCAACACAAAAAATACTTGTCTGATATTCATTTAGCTATTGAGTTAATCGAAGAATTTACATCCTCAATAGATAATTATAACGAATACTGTTCTGATATAAAGACACAGAGTGCTGTGGAAAGACAATTGAGTATAATCAGAGAAGCTGTCAATAAATATGAAAAACTCTCTTAAAGTTTTCTTCATTGAAAATATTTACCTTTACACTGTCAGAAAAGGAGTTATCTGTGAAAGCAATTAATAAAATAAAAATTAGCACTAATTCATTTCATGCAGTACTTGAAGTGATTGTCTTTAAGGAGGCGGACAATATGTTTGTCGGGTATGCCCCAGCTATTGATGTGTCTTCTTATGGAGAGACTGAACAACAAGCCCTGAAAACCGTTAAAGAAGCCATCGATATATATTTCGATTACACACGGAAAAAAGGAACCCTCGAAAGCGACCTGGTCCGGATGGGTTGGCACAAAGCTACGGTTCGAAGTAGACATATGGTGGCTCCCGACATTGACGAAATCAAAAAGGATAATCCACTTCTGATGAACATCATGAATTCACCCGGTAGCTTCAGAAGGAGTACCGTTTCCATCCCTGCCTGAATTTTATGGGTGAATCAATCGGACAGATCAAGACTTCGGATTTTCGAAAATTCCTCGAATTTCACGGTTTAAAACACATCCGTACCAAAGGTGATCATGAAATATGGTCCCGTCAAGACCTTTTTCGGCCAATTGTTGTGGTTACTGGGAAAAAAGATATAGCAGAGTTTCATGTTCGTCAGAATCTACGTACTCTTAATCTGACCGTAGACGACCTTTAAACCTTCCTGGGCAAAAAATAATACTGTTAAATTTCTGAAAGCCCTGGCAGGCTTTTTGAGACCACCATAATTATAAAACTCCAAAGCTATTCTCCAAAAGGTAAATCAAACGAATAAAAATTCGAGAATCCCCGGTTAAGTGCCATTCTGTGAATAAAATAGCATCTACTATTCACTATCAATATTTTATCAGGGTAAGAAAGTCCAGGAATATGATAAAGTTCACTTAACTGCCATGTTTCCGGATTGACTTTCGAAATGGTAATTATTCCCTTTTCCACCCATATAAATTACTGCTTAATCAATAGAATTCTCGGGAACTGGCTAGCCTAAAGATAATGGTTTGCCAAGAAAGATCAAAGTTGCTAATATTTTAATTGCATATTTGGAATAACAAAGCCTCCTTTTTGCTAATATCAGCCAACAATCCAAAACAATAATGGATTTTGGAAGTCTTTTTCAATAAAAACAGTAAGTAGTTGTTATTGTGAGAGATAAGCGGATCAGGTGATACGGGTGATTTGTGTGATTTAGTTGTAATCTGCTCCCAGGATTTCTCAAGCCAGGAAATTATAATGCCTTTTCTTATCTTTGCTTATATATGGAAAAGAAAAATAATATTCTAAACCTCATTAAAAAGGTTATTATTGATAATGAACCAAATGCCCAGATTTACTTATATGGTTCAAGAGTCCACGGTAAGGCCAGGTCAGATTCCGACTGGGATCTGCTCATTTTAGTAAATAAAGAAATAGTTACCCCAGACGACGAAAAAAGGATAACATGGCCTTTATATGATTTGGAATTTGAAATTGGCGAAGTCCTGAGTCCTATGGTTTATTCCGTCCAAGATTGGTATTCCAAGCATAAAATAACCCCATTTTTTCATTCAGTAATGACGGAAGGAAAGCTTCTATGACCGATAATAGCATTGAAGAATACGTCAATTATCGGATAAAAAGAGCACATGAAACTCTCGATGAGATATGCCTTCTTTTAGAAAACAAATTGTGGAATACAGCCATTAACCGAATGTACTATGCTTGTTTCTATGCTGTTGGAGCTCTCCTGATAAAAAACGGAATCAAGGCTTCAAGCCATTCGGGTCTGAGAAGACAGTTTGGACAGTTTTACGTTAAAACTGGAAAATTCAACAAGGAATTAGCTAAACATTTTGCTGAACTATTTGAAAAAAGACAAAAAGGAGATTATAACGATTTCGTTGACTTTGATAAGGAAACAGCAGAAAGACTTTTTCAACCAACAAAGGATTTTTTGGAAAATATTGAAAAACTACTGAAATGACCATTTTTCCTTCTTCCTTTCTCCTTTTTCCTTGCAACCTACTTCTGCCTTCTGCCTTCTGCCTTTTGCCTTATAATTGTTAATACTATTGTTGAAAACCTGTCTCGACCAGAGGGAGGCTTTTTGCTATCTTTGTGATTATGTCAGAAGAGAAGATCGAAAAGTATTCGGAAGAGAGCATAAAAACCCTGGAGCCCAAGGAGCATATCCGTTTGCGCCCGGGTATGTACATTGGAAAACTAGGTGATGGATCCTCTCATGATGATGGCATTTACGTTCTTTTAAAGGAGGTGATTGACAACTCTATCGATGAGTTTGCCATGGGACACGGAAAAATTATCGACATTGAGATTCATGATAAAGAATGCCTTGTCAGAGATCGCGGCAGAGGAATTCCCCTGGGAAAACTGGTGGATGTAGTCTCGAAAATGAACACCGGGGCCAAGTACGATTCAAAAGTTTTTAAGAAATCTGTAGGACTGAATGGAGTAGGACTGAAAGCAGTGAATGCCCTCGCAAGTTCATTTGTAATACGCTCCTTTCGGGAGGGCCAGGCAAAAGAAGCTGTTTTTGCAAAAGGAGATATACAGAATAAGCCCAAACTTATTAAATCAGAAGAGGAAAATGGAGTGGAAATCCGCTTCATACCCGATCGGGAAATCTTTGGCTCCTATCGATATCTAACAGAGTACGTCTCTTCGATGTTGAAGAATTATGTTTATCTCAACACCGGATTAATAATTCGCTTCAATGGGGAAAAATTCTTTTCTAAAAATGGCCTTTTAGATCTCCTTCAAAACAGGATGAGCCGCGAAGGACTCTACCCAATAATCCATTTACGCGGCGAGGATATTGAGCTGGCAATGACTCATGGGCATCATTATGGGGAAGAATACTATTCCTTCGTTAACGGTCAGCATACTGCTCAGGGGGGAGCACACCTTCTGGCATTTCGTGAAGCTCTGGTGAAAACTATTCGGGAATTTTACAACAAAGATTTTGATGCCTCGGATATACGGGCTGCTATCACAGCTGCTATCAGCATAAAAGTTGAGGAACCAATATTCGAATCCCAGACAAAAACCAAGCTTGGCTCAAAAGACCTGGGACCAAAAGGTCCGTCGATAAGAAATTTCATTGTTGATTTTGTAAAAAGAGAGCTTGATAATTTCCTCCACAAAAACAACGATGTAGCTGAAATCATCCACCGCAGAATTCTGGATTCTGAGAAAGAAAGAAAAGCAATATCCGGCATTATAAAGATCGCCAGGGACAGAGCAAAAAAAGCAGCTCTTCACAACAAAAAACTCAGAGACTGCCGTGTGCATTATAATTCCAAGCACGACCAAAGATTGGAAACATCTATCTACATTACTGAGGGAGATTCTGCCAGCGGATCAATCACCAAATCCCGTAATGTAAATACCCAGGCAGTTTTCAGCTTGAAAGGTAAACCTAAGAACACCTTCGGAGAACCTAAAAAGCTGGTGTATGAGAATGAGGAATTTAACCTTCTGCAGGCAGCATTAAATATTGAAGAGGGTATTGAAAACCTGCGCTATAACAATATTATTATTGCTACTGATGCCGATGTCGACGGGATGCACATCAGGCTCCTGCTGATAACATTCTTTCTCGAGTTTTTCCCAGATCTGATAAAGCATGGCCATTTATATATCCTCCAAACACCACTATTCAGAGTAAGGGATAAGAAGAAAACTTTTTACTGCTACTCTGATAATGAAAAGAATGTTGCCATTAAGAAACTAGGCGGCAAACCTGAAATAACGCGCTTTAAGGGTTTGGGAGAAATTTCGCCGGATGAATTCAAGCATTTTATTACCAAGGACCTCAGACTTGAACCTGTCATTTTGAGGAGTGAAGATTCGATACAACAAATGCTGGAGTTTTATATGGGGAAAAATACACCCGAAAGACAAGATTTTATTATTGATAATCTCCGTGTGGAAGAAGATGAATACGTAGCCTGAGATTAGAATTTCTGGATTATTACATGGAAAACGACCTGAACAATACAAATATAGAACCTGCGGAAGAAAAAAACGGATCTACTCTGGAAAATGGAAACGGGAGAGATTTCGATGTTACATATCTACCCGGAATGTACCAGAATTGGTTCCTCGATTACGCTTCATACGTAATCCTGGAAAGAGCTGTCCCCCACCTCTTCGATGGACTTAAGCCTGTACAACGACGAATACTGTATTCAATGCGGAGGCTGGAGGATGGCAGATTCAATAAGGTTGCCAACATCATCGGACATACCATGCAGTTTCACCCTCATGGAGATGCCTCAATCGGTGATGCCCTGGTACAGCTGGGGCAAAAAGAACTGTTGATTGATGTTCAGGGAAACTGGGGGAATATTCATACAGGTGATCGCGCAGCTGCACCCAGATATATAGAAGCCCGACTGTCGAAATTTGCTATCGAAGTAGTTTTCAATCCTAAAACAACTATTTGGAAAGCATCCTATGATGGAAGAAATAAGGAACCTGTTAATCTTCCTGTAAAATTCCCCCTTCTTCTGGCCCAGGGAGTGGAAGGTATTGCAGTAGGACTGGCATCTAAAATACTTCCGCATAACTTTAATGAACTTATCGAAGCTTCAATTGCTCATCTTCGTAATGAGGAGTTTGAACTGTATCCCGACTTCCCCACCGGAGGACTGATGGACTGTTCGAGATATCAGAACGGACTGAGAGGTGGAAGAATAAGAGTAAGATCACGAATCACAAAAATCGATAAGAAGACCCTGGTCATTTCTGAAATTCCTTACGGTAAAACTACAGGATCACTAATCGATACGATAATAAGCGCCAATGATAAGGGCAAAATCAAAATAAAAAAGATCGATGACAACACCGCGGAGAATGTTGAAATAATGATCGAGCTGGCAGCCAATGTTTCAGCAGATAAAACCATTGATGCCCTTTATGCTTTCACCGATTGTGAAGTATCAATTTCTCCGAATTCCTGTCTCATTACCGAAAATCACCCGGAATTTATGGGGATTAATCAGATTCTGATTAATTCCACCGACAACACTGTTCAGCTTCTGAAAACAGAACTGGAAATAAGAAAAGGAGAGCTGGAAGATGCCTGGCACATGGGATCGCTGGAGAAAATATTTATCTAAAACAGAATTTACCTTCTGATAGAAGAATGCGAAACATGGGAGTGCGTTATCAAGACTATCGACAAGGGTCTCAAACCCTTCAAGTCCTCACTTAAAAGACCTGTTACTGAGGATGATATCACTCGCTTAACGGAAATCAAAATAAAAAGAATTTCAAAGTTTGATGCCTTTAAAGCTGATAAGCTGACTAAAGCTATTGAAGCTGAACTCGTAGAGGTACAGCATCATCTGGATAAGCTGATCACCTTTGCCATCGATTATTTCAAGTCCTTAAAAAGGAAATATGGAAAAGGCAGGCAGAGGAAAACAGAAATTCGAAATTTTGATAATATCGAAGCAACCAAGGTGGTGGTTGCTAATGAAAAACTCTACGTAAATTATGATGAAGGTTTTATCGGAACAAGTCTTAAAAAGGATAATTACCTTTTTGAATGTTCTGATATTGATGATGTTATAGTTATCAGAAAAGATGGATCCTACGTAGTAACCCGGGTATCCACAAAAGCTTTTGTTGGAAAAAACATTATGTATGTTGGGCTTTTCAAGAAAAACGACAACCGTACTATCTACAATGTTGTTTACCGTGATGGAAGAGTTGGCAATAACTATATTAAGCGTTTCCCTGTTAAGGGAGTTACAAGAGATAAAGAATACAACCTGACTCAGGGAAAAGATATGTCTCGCATCCTGTATTTCTCTGTTAATCCTAACGGGGAAGCAGAGTTAATCAGGGTGAGTTTGAAACCAAAGCCAAAATTAAAAAAGGCCTATTTCGAATATGATTTTTCTGAACTGGCCATTAAAAACAGAAATGCAAACGGGAATATCCTAAGCAAACATTCTGTTCTCAAAATATCTCTTAAGGAAAAAGGTGTATCAACTCTGGGGGGTAGAAAGATTTGGTTCGATACTGGAGTCAACCGATTAAATGCTGACGAGCGGGGGATCTATCTTGGAGAGTTTTCAGGAAAGGACCGAATCATTATTATTACACAGGAAGGACAATTCCGCTTAACTAATTATGATCTTTCAAACCATTTTGAGGACAACATTCTTATAATTGAAAAATTTAAAGAATCAGATGTCTATTCAGTTGTGTTTTTCGATGCAGACCAGTCTCTCTATTATCTCAAGAGGTTCAGGCTCGACGGACAGACCAACGGAAAAACACAATCGATGGTCGGGACCAACCCGGCATCAAAAATGACTATCCTATCCAAGGAGATCCTGCCTCGATTTAAAATTAATTTTGGAGGAAAAGATTCTGAACGTCAAGCTGAAACAATATCAGCTGCTGAGTTTATTGCTTTAAAAAGTTTCCGTGCAAGAGGGAAACGGCTTACCAATCTTGAAGTTAAGAAAATCCTGGAACTCAAAGCTATTGAAGCCGGTCCCGAAAAGGTGATGGAAATATATGGCGATGATTATCTGCCGCCTGAAGATGAAATCGATGATCAGAAGGAGGAAATTGAAGCAGCTCAAGAGCCAGTGAAGCAAAAACCGATAAAGATTGAAGCTGTTGAAGATGTTATTTCTCAGCCGATAGAGTTGCCTGTTGATATTCCGGTGAAAGCACCAAAGAAAAAGAAAAAGAAGAAGAAGGAGAAGGAGCCGGACAAAGAAAAAAAACAAAATAACTCAGGTTCTCAGATGACATTGGGATTGTAATGGAAAAGTAATGGAATTACCTATCACCCTCATAGGTTTTATGGGCTCCGGGAAGTCAACGATCGGGAAACAAATTGCTCGTGAAAAGGGTATAAACATTACCGACCTGGACGATTACATCCAGGAATCAAGCGGTGAGAGTATTTCAAACATCTTTAAACAAAAGGGTGAAAAGGAATTCCGGGATATTGAATCTCAATGCCTCAGAGAAGTTTTACTTATTCCCGATCAGGTTGTTGCCCTGGGCGGAGGAACACCTTGTTTCCTCAACAATATTGAAATAATCCGGACTCTATCTACCAGCATATACCTGCAGGTAAGCCCGGAAGGCTTGACTCGGAGATTAATAAGATCACACAATCCCAGACCACTGATAAAGGGTAAGTCCAGTGAGGAATTAATGGAATTTATTAATCTGGAACTGAAAAAAAGAGAAGAATTCTACCTGCAGGCAGATTATGTTATACAATCAGATCAGATTCAGGTAGATGAGCTCTTAAGACTTATCTTTATTTAGCAGGCGGGCCCTTAAATCTTCAATATCCAGAGCATCCCACAGAGCCTGAGTTAAATCCTCATCCGGTGCTGATTCTCCGATTGAAATACCATGCCAGGGATGTGATTTAAAACGCATTCCAAGCATTTCCCATAAACGGTTTAGTTCTTCTTTTGCCATTTTTTTGGATTTATTTGGCAAAATTACCTATTTAAAACTGAAAATAAATGAAAGGCTTAAGTTCAGACATCTGAAACTCATATATTAATAAAAGCACTGC
>JAUVKA010000123.1 GCA_030592205.1 Bacteroidota bacterium
GAATAAACTCTATAGATTTAGCAACTTCACCCGCATTATGATTCGCATAGGAAATGCAGACATCCAAAGGATTCCTGACAAAATATACTGCAGCTATGGAAACTTCTTTTGGAAATAATGGCACCCCATTCTGATTAAAAGTATAGGCATCATGAGTCTTTTTAAACATCAATCCTGTCTGGCTTAGGCTGGTATTGGAAAGAATCCGGTAAACGTCTGGCCGGTATAAATCCACCTCATCAGCATACATTTCAAAGGGGTTTAAGCCGGTTTCTTTTTCAAAATCCAAAGGAGAACTGGATATTGAGGTTTTTTCAATTTCTTCCAGGTGGGCAGGTTCTTCTTTATCATGTAAATAATTCACCAGAAACATTCTAAACCAGGTATTCCCCGATTTGGGATAAGATGCCAGCCATACAATGTTTTTCACCCCTGGATCTCCTCCTTAATTTTGTCCATGGTATCATGTATTCGGCTTTTATCCGGACGCGTAATAACTGTAACTCTACAGGATGGAGCCAATTTGAATAGCTCCATGAAATATTGCTTCTCCCGTTCCGGCATGCCTTTCAAATAACTCCGCCTGTAGATCTGCTTACGCAAAGCATTATACTTTTTCATACCATCCAGTTCCTGAACAACATATTCATTCTTATTGTGAACATAAAGAATAAAAAAGTGGTCTATTGGACGTTCCTCCTTGATTACAATGTCTGCCTCAATATAATATTTTTTCAATTGTGGTCTGATTCTTACCAGGTCTTGCCGGTTAATATTCAGTTGTTCCAGGCTGTCATCCCATAGCTTAATTTTGGATTTCATAGGGATCATAAGTGATTGGCTCTCACTAACCCTAACAGGCGTAATATCATCATTGATCAGCCTGGCCCCATTTAAACAAAAGGCCATAGTGACCGATGACTTGCCTGCGCCTGAATTCCCGCAAATCAAAATACCCTTACCCTTATAATCAAATGAGCATCCATGAAAAGGCAGGATACCCTGTTGATGCAGAATGGCTCCAAAAACAGAACCTTGAAGAAACAGCTCTACCGATGCCTTATCAGCATTCTCATACAGGCTATACAGAATTTTTGACCCCTTAATAGCTTGGTATTGTGCAACATTCCGAACATCTAAATAAAACTCATCATCATTGATAGCAAAATTTGGCCTGCTGAACCTTGGATTCATAATAATCGGAAAGGTTCCATTTATCTGCTTCAATTCAATATCAGGAATGGGAAAGTCTAGATTCACAATAAAATATTTTCTGGTGTTATACATCAATATGTCGTCAACTCCACAGAGGCGAAAATAATCATATTTGGCGGGATACGAAATTTTTACTTCTTTGCGGACAAAATCAAGCAAAATGATGAGCTCAAAAGGCTTTAAAGGCGTATTTGAAAACCCTGATCAGATCCGAGAATATTCACAATCTGTAGTTTATGAATTCAGTAAATATAACAACTTTTATTATTTCTCAGAAAATCAAGAAGATGGCATAAAAACAAACAATGACCTGGTACTTATGTTCCTGGGTCGTATAGATAATATCCGGTATTTATCTGGAAAGCTCAATATGCCTGGTGATTCCACAGATATTGATCTGGTATTTCGGGCCTATGAACTATTTGGTGAAAACTGCCCGGAGCATTTAATCGGTGACTTTTCATTCGCCATATTTGACAAAAAGCGTCAAAAGCTTCTCCTTGCCAAAGATCAGGTGGGTGTTAAACCACTGTTTTATCTTCTTAAGGAAAACTGTTTGTTTTTTGCAACAACAATTGCCGATTTGATATCCCTCCTGAAGAAAAAAGAGCCTCTGAACCAGAAGTACATAGCCAAAGAATTACTCAGCTATCAACAAGAAGTTGAAGATACGTTTTATGAGAGTGTTAAGCGGCTAAAACCCGCGCATACCCTGGTATTTGACAGTAAGCATGAACTACAGATAAGCAGGTACTGGGATTTAGCCCCGATTGATTTGTCGCATCTGAAAACCGACCAGGAAATATATACGCTATTATTAAAAACTTTGGAAGAAGCCATCACATGCAGAATACGAAAGTCCCACAGAGTTGGGTGCCAATTAAGCGGTGGTATGGATTCTTCTGCCATTGCCGTTTTATTATCAAGACTGATGGATAAAAAACACCTGCATACATATTCATTTGTATTGAATGAAGAAACAAAAGCCTACATGGAATCAGGCATCGATGAAAAAGCCACTCAACAAATAATTATTGACTATGCCGGTTTGATACCTGAAAATCATCATCCAGTTGAAAAATTTCATTATAAAACTGTTCTTGAAGAATTCGAATCCACACAGAGCTTATACGCCGGAGCAGCTAACAGCAATTGTATCTGGCAGGAAAGCATGTTCAAAAAAGCTGCCGAGGAAAACCAGGTTAATGTTATGTTCAGTGGGTTCCCTGGTGACGAAGGAATATCTAATAGTGGAAGTTTATACTTTTTCGATTATCTGGGAAATTTTAATCTCAAAGGCTTAGCCGGTTTATTCTTTTCTCAACCCCTACGTACAATAAAAAAGATAATATTTTACTTGCTTTCATTTGTCAGGGGAACATACAAAAAGAGCTTCAGCAAAATTCTTAGGTCAAGAAGCTTACTGCATCCCAAATCCTCTTATCATAAAAAACTAATACACAATTCCTTTAAGTTTTACCCGACCTTTAAAAAGTTCCTTAAAACCCAAATGCTACGGTCGCATACCTGTCCGCGTACAGAATCTGAAGGACTCTATGCTGGTAAATATGGTATTGAAACGGTTTATCCCTTAGCCGACATTCGTCTACTTCAGCTGGTTTACAGCCTCCCTGCCCGGTTCTTCAAACCCGAGAAATACAACCGTGCAGTTTTTAGAAATCTCTGCAAAGGTATTCTTCCCGATGAAGTCCGTCTTCAACCCAAGTTTTCTGGAGCGAAAACCCTGGCCTTCGCAGATTATTGGTGGCTCAGTAAACATAAATCACTAAAGGATTATGAAATAGAGGATCGGTTGGGTATGTTTATCGACCTTGATCAATATAGAAGTAAGGTAATAGAGGGCGAATTTATGATGAAAAGGGGACTAGTTCATTTAAAAGAACTGGATTACCTGATAAACCGTAATTGGCCGGAGTGAAATACGATTCTGAATTGATAGATAATTGCTATTTATAGATCCACTTCATTAAGTATATTGTGGTATTGAAATTTCTGGATTATTTTTAAAATTCACCATATGAAGAATTATGATTCTATTCGAGCTGTTTGTGAGGAAAACAGCAGGATATCCAGCCCTGTAATTGACGAGTTTCTAATCTACTTTGCAGCAAGCCGTAATAATCTGGATGCAATTATGAACAAACGGTTTGCATTTTACAAACACGTGGTCGGGGAATTTAAAAAGGAATGGGTAAACAGGCTCAAAGCACAATATCTGGCCCATGCAATATTTAAAAGGGATGGAACGATAAATAAGCTCCTGAACCATCCAGCATTAAAACGATTTAACCGGAAAGAAATAGGTTTTCTCGAACAGCAGGCAAAGCATGCCTGGAGATTTAGTTTCAGTATTATCACCGACAATCCTGCTGAAGATTTCTACATCATGGAGGACATCCTTTCCTATGAGCAATATACTCTGTTTTCCCCCGGCACTACCAATCTTATTAAAGAACAGTCAGCCACACTTTGGTTCAACCTGATTGGATATAACGGAGCATGTTGGCAGACTTATGGTCCGATTGGAGCATATAAAGGTTTTGATACAGATGATGTTTTCTTTTTTGCAACAGAGTTAAGGCCTAAAGTTGAAGGGGAAGAGGAGATCCAGGAAGATATAGAAAGAAATCCCGTTCCATATATGATGTTATTGTCAGGATCAAATTATCCCCTGACTGTTCATAAGGAGGATCAATTAGTTCAGACAAGATCGGAATACAGCCTGGAGGTTATCAACACAAAAGAGATGCGAAAAAACTTCAAAGTCGAGTACAATGATAATGTTTATCGACTGACATTGAAGGGTTGGGAGGAGTATCCCCATTTTGCCCATGCATATTTTGATGAAAAAAAGAAAATAATTGTGCTTACGGCGGCCACGGATCGCGGATTTCATGCTCTTGCAAGCGGACTGAACCAGCATAGATACAATTTCTCGGAGGAACCCTTTATAAGAGTGAATACATCAATGCTTACGACTGCAAAAAATATTCTGAAAAAAGATATCGAACTAAACGAATATGATCAATTGTTCCACGAAGAAACCTCCAAAGAATCACAGGAGGAAATGGATAAGCTTAACACCTTTATGGGATTGATCCTGCCAGACATCAATGCAGGCCGCAAACCGGATATTGAGGTGCTGGCAAAAAAAGCAGGGATTGATATTGAAACAGCCCGTGATTTGGTTCAGCATCTTATCGGTAAGTTGGGCAATCTCGGAAAGTGAATTGTATAAAAGTTGCGAAGAAAACGGTGGTGAATAGGCAGGCACCTAAATGAAAGACATTGGTTAATTGACTATATCTATTTAATATCAATGGTATAGGAATAGCCGGATTTCTTATCACCGGAATCACTCTTGCCTTTTGCTTCTGAAGATTTGCTTGAGGATGAAACTGCATAGTTAATTTTTATCCGGGGAAGCTTAAAATTGATGCTGGTCCTTTTCGTCACCTTTACCCGGACTTTTCTATTCTTTACCTTTGCAAAACGTAGAAGGCCGATAATCCTCAAAGCCTCTTCATCACACCCGTAGCCCAGACCTTTAATAATGTGCGGATTCAGAACAACTCCATTATCTGTGACCTGATATCCGACTGTCACCTTTCCCTCAATACCCGCTGCCCTGGCCTCTTCAGGATAACGAAGGTTTTTAGCCACAAATTCCTTCATGGCCTTATCCCCTCCGGGAAATCCAGGCGTCCTCAAAAAATCATACTTATTTTTAGACTTACTCATAAGCAAACAATAAATCAAAAGTACAAAATGTTGTTGTAAAACTCAGATTTCTGACTGGCAAGGGATTATGGACGATGTATACAATAGTTTCTTGGTTGCTGGGATGGATTATTACAAATGTCATTATTGAAAATACACAAATGCCAAGTTATTGCCGCTACGACAGCAATTTTAGCAAATCGTATAACAGATTACATGCTTTTGATAATTTTTTACCGCCAAAGAGGTGTATTTTGCCAAAAAGCTTGATGATTGCAATTAATTTTCATACTTTTACCGCTACGACAGTAACATATGTTAGAGCCAAAAACATTAGCGAGAGTAATTAGAAAGCACCGAAAGGCTGCGAAACTAAGTCAACTGCAATTAGCCGAAATGGCTGGGGTTGGAAAAACAGTCATATTCGATATTGAAAAAGGTAAAGAGACCGTGAAACTCGATACTTTGAGAAAGATTCTGAAAGTATTGAATATTAAAGTTCAATTAGTAAGTCCTTTACTCAATAAGCAAATCAATGAGAATGAGAAAAGCTAAGGTATATGTTAAAGGAGTTGAAGCAGGTATCCTCAGTGAAATAAAACAAGGTACTGAATATACATTTGAATATCCTGAGGATTATGTAGGTACAGAAATATCACTAACTATGCTACCAACCCAAAAGAAGTTTATTTTCAATAAATTCCCCCCCTTCTTCGAAGGATTATTACCTGAAGGCATTCAATTGGAAGGATTATTAAAAATAAATAAAATAGACAGAAATGACCTATTCTCACAGTTAGTTGCAGTGGGAGATGATTTAGTTGGAGCTATTACAATTAAAAGCATATCTGAATGAATAAATGCCCAATAACGTATCAGCCATGTGGAAATAATAAGTATAGTGAAAAAGGACTTAAATTATTGGCTTCAGGATTGTCACACTTCTCTAAGCTTGAATATACTGCCGAAGAACAACGTACTGAAGCTTTTAATCGTGGTTCAAAAATGTCTGTACAAGGAGTGCAACCCAAACTAAGTGCTATTCTGAATATCAAGAAGGGAAAGTTTGAGATTGTTGACAGAAAAGGCAGGTATATCCTTAAACCTCAACACAATATCTTTCCTGAAATGCCAGAGAACGAAGATTTAACAATGCGATTAGCTGGATTAATAGGATTAGAAGTCCCTCTACACGGAATGATTTGGGCTAAAGATGATACCTTAACATATTTCATTAAAAGATTTGACAGGAAAGGACAGAATGACAAGATTCCCATTGAAGACTTTTCTCAACTTGCTGGATTAAGTCGTGATACAAAGTATAATTACAGTATTGAAAAGGTTGTGAAACTAATCGATAAGTTTTGCACTTTCCCAGCCATAGAAAAAGTGAAATTGTTTAAGTTGGTTCTATTCTGCTTCATTACGGGCAACGAGGACATGCATTTGAAGAATTTTTCCATAATCAATCGTAACGGTAAAATAGAGTTATCTCCTTGCTATGATTTAGTAAACACAACAATAGAATACAAAAAACCAACTGAAGAGATAGCCTTAACACTGCGAGGGAAAAAGAAGAACTTAACAGGAAATCTGTTAATAAAATATTTTGGAAAAGAAATATGTGACATAAGGCAAAAGGTTATCAATAGGATTCTAAAATCTATTATTGATGCAAGACTGAAATGGATTGAAGAAATTAACAATAGCTTTCTTTCTTCTGAAATGAAAGAAAAATACATTGACCTGGTCGATTCAAGATTAGCCAGACTTAAGCTGTTATGAAAAAGGATTAAAAAGAAATTTGGACTTGAAAAATCAGAAGTTCATACTGGTTTGATTAAGACATTACACAGAAGATACTTGTAAATGTAAAATCTGCTCAAATCACTGAATATATATCAATTAGACCCTTTACGCCAATAAGTCAGCCTGTTCAGTATCTGTTTACTTTTTCAGTGGTACTTCGGTGCAAATACTTACCGATTTCATTTATCGAATATGATATTATTGACCTGTCTATTGTTTTCTTAAACGACAGTAGGTATGTTTGACATGCAATAATTAAACCCTGATTTTCAAATAAATAGATGACAAAAAAAACAATTCCCAAAGAGATTCAACAGGAGGTTGATGGCATTATTGAAGAATTCAACAGAATACACTTTAGCGGAAGAGCGAATACAGTCGCCTATTTTGCAGAGATAAAAGGAAAATTCCTTTACCTTAAGCGACATGAGTTTGGAAAAATATCTCCTGTTGCAAGGCTCACTTTTACAGGGGATATGAAAGAATGGGAGTTTGCCATTTTCAAATGGACCAGGGAACAGTATGACCCTGATGAGTGGTTCTTCCCCGGCTCCAGTCTGTTCGACGGAACCATCGAAGGAGCTTTGAAAGCTGGACTGGAGGCATATCCGGTTTAGATAGCCGGGTGTTGCTTATTACTGATTATGCTATGCCAGAAAGCAAGAAACGGATAAACATGAAAACGTGGTTGTCGCTGCATCCATATACCAAGGCGGCACAGAGTGATTTTTATTATCTCCGTTTGTGCAACGATGTTGCCGATATCCTGTTCAGTTATGACTATTTCGAAATTGAATTGGATTTGTCAGATGATAAAATCAAAGACCTGGCATGTTTTCTCACCGCATATTTCGAAGATGTTATCTCAGGGGTCGGGCTGTGGAAGGCCTTCACTCAACAGCACCTGGAGCTGTATGATACCTGTCTCCCTTTTTTCATCCCTGATGAATACTATCAGGATGAGATCAATCCGGAGGATATTATGTTTCTGCTTTGGTACTATTCCAGTATGGTCCTGTATGAAGAAAGAATTCTTAGTCCGGCGATCTTTGCGGAGGCACCTCCGGTAATTGATATTTTCGATTTGTTTTTCAGTGAATATGAACAGGCTCCTGAAAATCTGAAACTAAAGCAAATAATGGAAGTTGCTCCCGATGAGGAAGACTTCTTCAGGGTGAGGGACAGGCTGAGATGGATTCTGCTGGACTCCTGGCTGCTGCATTTCAGCCGTCTTTATCTGGAGCAGATAATAGAGGATGTGTTGGATGATGGAACGACGGCAGATAACTTGGAGACATATGCCACAGAAATAGCGGATACATTTCTGTTCACCAGCTATACTCCGCTGCTGGCTGTAAAAGGGAAGAACTGGCTCGCTTATTCGCTGGGCAGCGGACACCCGCTGTTTAACAATATCCTGGATATTAGTGTAAAAATACGTGGTTTCTTCCTTTTCCTGGGATATGAAGACAATAATCTGCTGTTTCAGCATGTCACAACAGATACGCGGCTTAGAGTAACTGCCTGGTCACTTGAAATGAGTGAGGATTGGAGGGCGGGGGAATCAATATTTCTGATCGGATTTGTGAAGTGGAAGGAAAAGTGGTGGTTTTCGGGCACCTATGCCAAATTTGGATATGACCAGGGACTCATTGAGAATGTTAAAGCTTCTGATAGTGCCGGGCGACTCTTCGGACTTGATCCTGTTTTGCTACGGAAAGCTGTGGAAGAACAGAATGTTACATTCCTGAAATATAACAAAGGGAAACCCATTGCATTTTTGGGAAGCCAGGAGGAAGCTGGCCGTTTTGTTCAGGAATATCTGATCTTCCATAACGAACAGCTTGATATTTCAGATAACCAGAGGAAGGAAGCCCTTGAAAAGATACAGATGATTTCGGAACAGAAGAGTCTTGAAAAGAAGACTGAAGTGCCAGATTCGGTGCCGGGACTGGTTTATTTCAATCCGGCCTCGGGGATTGAACTGGCTTTCGGATTCAATAAGCTGATTCCCGAGCCGGATAATCCCTGGTATATGGGGCCGGATGCCGACGAAGATGCAATGCGCCTGCTGTATTCTCAATACATCAGCAAGGAGTGCCTCGAATATATCCTGGAACACGAGGTAGTGCCAGGTCTTGGTTTCCCGGGAGAAGGGGGACAGAAGCTTCTGACGGAAAACCTGGACTTCATGATCCGGTTCTGGAAAAAGAAACACTACCATTCGGAATCCTGAATGCAGATGCAGGATTCTTCATCATTCATTAACCAACTTCTGCAATCTATCTGTTGGTTTCTCGTATCTTTTCGATCCTTTTGAAGATATGAGCAAATCACTTAGGGAATCTTCAATCTCACTGTAGTTGATATCCTCATATGTTTCAGCGATTGCAATGCTATATTCAATAGCATATTTCAACTGGGTCATATGTGACAGCATGCTTCGGCTGTTGGTTGTGTAGATCTCCGGTTTGGTATGTTGTTGAAACTGAAATATCAGTTTTGAAAACTCAAGTCTTTCGAGAAGCCATTCGACACGGCTCGGAAATACCCGCAATGCCATATTTAATGATTTGCCCGGGCACAGAATGGAAAGTTTTGTTGAAGTGTGAAGGAAATGAATCAACATCTTTCCCTGTTTTCCGGTAGGAACCAACCCTGCATACCATTCCCCGGGTAAAGGATTGTCTGATTCATGCAAATTCTTTACCGGTTTTATTCCCGATGTATTCATAAGTTTCCTGGTTGCTCTGATAATCATTTCTACTATCCGATATTGCTGTTCCAATATTCAACATATAATTCATAGGCTTTTCTGCTGGTAAGAAATCTGATGTGTTGATGAACATTCAGTTTATA
>JAUVKA010000377.1 GCA_030592205.1 Bacteroidota bacterium
CAATGGGGTAGATCTTTATTCGCCAATTGCAACAGGAACTTTAGGCTATGGCATCTGGTCCGGAACTTCCATGTCAACTCCAAATGCTGCCGGGACCATGGCTCTGCTCCAGGAACATTATCAGAATACCCATGGGGGCTCAAGCATGCTGGCATCCACTTTAAAAGCATTAGTGATCCATACTGCAGATGAGGCTGGCACAACAGCTGGTCCAGACTATCAGTTCGGTTGGGGATTGTTGAATGCCGGGCAGGCTGCTCTCAAGATTGGTGAGGATGATAAGCCTTTAAACCTTATAGATGAACTTGTTCTGTCGAATAACGAAACGTTTACACGGGAAGTTACCGTAGACGGAAATCAGCCCCTGGTAGTGACCATAGTTTGGACAGACCTGCCGGGAACACCAGTGGCTGCCATCATTGATCCAATAGATCCTATGCTCGTGAATGATCTGGATCTTAGCATTATTGGACCTTCTGCCCAATATTATCATCCCTGGAGCCTAAATCCTGCTAGTCCAGATGCCGCAGCCTCCAACAATACAGAAAATAATGTGGATAATGTGGAAATGGTATATATAGCAGAACCACCTGCCGGAACATATACTATACAAATTAGTCACAACGGAATTCTGGCTAATCCACAACATTATTCCATGATAATTAGTGGAATCCAATCAGATGATCCTGTTTTCAGCTATTGTGATTCCCATGGGAATGCAACAGGGGATTGGATTGCCAGCGTGTCCATTGGAGAGGAAACCAACCCCGAATCTCCTTCATTATCTGGAGAGAAATTCGGATACCAGGATTTCACTGATTATACATTTAACGTTAACGCCGGCGGTACTTATCCAATTACCCTAACTCCCGGATTTAGGTCTAAAGCCAGATCAGAATACTGGGCTGTCTGGATTGATTACGATGGTAATAAAGACTTTACTGATGATGAGTTAGTATTAACGGCAAGTGAAAATGATTCCAAAGTTACCGGTACTATTACAATTCATAACATAGGCACGATAACAACACGGATGCGAATTTCAATGAGTCGAAGAGGAGTTCCAGATCCTTGTGAAAAAATAAAATTCGGGGAAGTGGAGGATTACACCATTAATATCATCGGTACCCCATTGCAGGGATCCGGTGATAAATCAGGAATTATAGCAGCAGATACTGATCTCATTCAAAATGAGCTAAATATCTATCCAAACCCCAGCAATAACATCCTGAATGTCAAGTATTCCGGTGAGCTAAACCTGGCAAGCGTCAAAATTTTTAACGTACAAGGTGCGGTGATGATAAACAAAAAAGTAAAATCGAATCATACCATACTTGATATCAGTGATCTGTCTGCAGGAGTTTATTACCTGGTTCTGAAAAATGGCGATATGATGTCCTACGAAAAGATCATCAAACAATAAAATTACCAATCTAGTGACCAGTGGCCGATTCTCCGAGTAGCTGAGTATCCGGTCACTGTGTATTCGAGCGTCCAAGTCTCTGAAAACATGCATACTTATCATCAATAAATGCTCGATTACTAATTAATTCCACAAAATTTTAAATTTTCGGCATATTTTTTGTAACATAGCAGTGGATAAACTCTTTGCGTCTAACTAGCGCATATTTTGTTTTTGCAATTTTAACTCAACTTAATTTGTAACCGGAAATCACTTAGAAAATGTTATCAAGAAAATTAGCAGTCTACTGGATTGCCTACAAACGCCTACTGATGAATACTCTCGACAGGCGGATTCTCAAAAATGTATTAAAGAAAGGGATCTCTTACCCTGGTGGAGTCATGATGGATTTGGGGATTTCCCCAACAAATGGCATCAAGAAGATCAATAAGCTCAAAAGAAAAGGATACCTTATTAAACACAACCAATCTAGTTTATTAAGGATCAATCCTGAAAAACGTAAGGCAGTAAAAATATTGACTTCAGGAATCTAGGAAGACTTAGCCCGTTTCGCTGATATGCTTCAAGCGACTGTAATCCAGTACCTTGAAGTTTTTGCCATCCAAGTCGATCAATGCATCTTCATGGAATTTCTTTAGCATTCGTATTACTGTCTCCGAACTCATTCCTGACAGATCAGCCAAATCTTTTCGAGACAAGGGTAGCTCAAATTCGGATTGTTTAAACACCCTATCAGAAAGACATAAAAGAATATCAGCCAACCTGCCATATGCTTGTTTATGAGTAAGGCAGAAAAACCGACCATAAATCTGAACACTATTCGAGCTTAATATATCAATTATCGCTTTAGCAAACTCAGTGTTCTCATTCACCAATTGCCTGAAAACCGTGACGTCTATCTGTCTGATTTCTGTATCAACATAAGCTTGGGCAGAATATTGATAAGTATTATGTTCCTCTGAAACTGTAGCTAAACCAAGAAAAGTACCTTCGGAACTAATTCTTAGAACCAGAGAGTTCTCACCATTATCAATAAACACTTTTGCCAAGCCCTTTTCTAAATACATAATGTGAGAAACGAAACCACCCTGCTTACAAATAACCTCCTTTTTCTTGTATTGTATGTTAACCGAATTATCATCCAACAGCTTTCTCTGCGCATCAGTAAGAATGTCGAAACACTTACATGAACGAGTACTGATGGTACAGCCGGTAAACTTCAATTTATTATCCATCCTCTTTAAATCAGTCAATCCCCCAAAAGTACAAAAAATCATATAATAAACTGATCCAGATCAGGTTTTTTGCTGGCACAGAGCAATTCACTTTGCCATTCTATTAAATGCAATATCGTCCTTATCTCCGAATAAAAGCTTTCCACACACGGGTGGAGGCAGTCTGAATATATTATTTTACTTTTGGAGGACAATGATCAATCTACGAACCATATTAGTTTTAGCAAGCCTTGGCTTTTTGTTTACCGGATGTTCTCCAAAACCTGACAATAATCTTCTGAAGGTAATGTCATTTAACATCCGTTATGACAATCCCAGAGATAGCCTTAATGCCTGGATTAATCGAAAGGAAATGGTGATTGAAGCAATCACATCCCGGGAAATAGACATTGTTGGCATGCAGGAGGTATTAATAGGCCAACACCAGTACCTGATTGACAATCTACCTGAATATGAATCTTACGGGGTTGGCAGGGTAGATGGAAAGGTCAGAGGAGAGCTGGGATCCATCTTTTTTCGGAAGGAACGATTTATTTTGTTGGACCAGTCAACTTTCTGGCTTTCTGAAACACCTGACAGTACAGGAAGCATTAGCTTGGATGCCCATTTGGCCCGAATTGCCAGCTGGGTGAAACTTCATGATAATGAGAAAAATCAGAACTTATTTTTTTTCAATACCCATTTTAGCCATATAGGACCGGAAGCAAGGAAAAACAGTGCAAAACTACTGATCTCTAAAATTTCTGAAATATCCGGAAACCATCCTGTTATTCTTAGTGGAGATTTCAATTGCACCAATGATTCTGAACCTTATTTGCTGATTACCAGCTTAATAAACAATTCACAGCTATTTGACACCCATTTTATTTCTGAAACAGAGCATTTTGGAGGACAAAATACAATCAATGGATTTGGTAGATCAAAGGAGGATAAAATTATTGACTATCTATTTTGTAATTCATCCTTTAATGTGATATCACATGGAATCTTAGCTATCAAAAAGGATCGTATTTTCGTCTCAGACCATTATCCTGTGATTGCCACTATTGCCCTCTCTGAATCCAATAACTAATCCACACCATGAAAAAAACCCTTTTTATCATCAGTCTGGTAAGCCTCATACTGGCCTCCTGTACTACAACACCAAACTGGACCGATGAGCAGATCACAGAATTCTGGACTTCAGGGAAAACTCTGCCATCAGAAGTTCTAAAACAGTATCCACTTCCTGAACAAGCAGTTGAAAACGACAAGGGGTATAATGTGCTGATTGACATGGCTCATGAATGCAGTTTTACCACATTATGGACTCTTCCCGAGCAATTGAATAAGCTCGGTTACAGAAGCATTGGCAGTCATGCAACAATAAATTCAGTTATTGATGAGATTGGTGAAAGCAGGATCAGAATGGTCTACGATACTATTAATAAAGTTCACCCTTTTGTGTGGATGCCAAACCCAAAATTTCATATTATTATTACCGGCCAGGGCAATCC
>JAUVKA010000334.1 GCA_030592205.1 Bacteroidota bacterium
AAATATATGATTATTTCTCTCAAACTCTTCTATTGTTTGGTAACCTATTGCTGAGTGCCTCCGGCGACGGTTATACCAGCTTTCAATCCACTCAAATATTGAAGGCTGAACTTGCTCTGGGTTAATGAAGTTTCAGTTGCGGTGGAACGCTCAAATGAACATGGCTATAAAGCAACAGCACATTTGCAAGTTGAAGTCACCCGTTAATTGATAAAATGAAAACAGGTGGCTGGAAATAAAAATTTGCAGTAACTTGTTCTACGACAAGCAAGGAGTTATGAGTTTGATAATAATTTCGCAACTCCCATCCTTCCTAAAGGTTCGTAATTAATCTTACATGAGGGAATATGCAATATTCAGAGATTCATGAAAATCTGAAGAAAACACTTCTCAGCATAGGCTTTCTTTTACTACTCGCTTCTTGCCATAGCAATAAGCAAAGCGGAATGGATGATATTGCATCTTTTTATCCGGCTCCCCAGATTGTTGCTTTAAATATCCAAGGAGGTTTTAGTATCAATCCCCTTACAGGAGACAGTATAAAGCCAATCATCAATTCACTAGGTGATACACTAAAAACAGGAGTGCCTGTTCCAGCCAGGGGCAAAGTCATTGATCCCGGCAGTGTGGCAAAACCAAAAGTGGTTCCTGCAGGTAAACCAGAGGTGGTTCCCACCCACCAGAACGTGCATAAAATACCGGAAACCCTCACCGTCATTCCAGTAAATATAGAATCCCTCAAAACTTTTACCCCAGGTGTAGATACCTCCTCTTTTGTGCTGGTTAATTCTACCGGAGATACGATTCCTACAGGTGTACCCATTCCCGCCAGAGGGAAAGTTGTTCCCTGCATACAACCTCAACTGAACAAGGCCTTACCGCCATTCATGAACTATAATACCAGCATTAACATGAAATACCTGGATGTAGAACAGGGGATGACATCGTTTTCCATTACTTCCATACTGGAGGACAGCCGTGGCAATATCTGGATTGGCACAACGGCTCGAGGAGTGAGCATGTATAACGGCGAAACCTTTACGCATTTTACACAAAATGAGGGCTTAAGTGGAAATTGGATCATGTCTATATTGGAGGACAGCGAGGGCAATATCTGGTTTTGCACCTGTGGCGGGGTGAGCATGTATAACGGCGAAACCTTTACGAATTTTACCGAACAAGAGGGTTTAATAAATGATAATTGTGTCACGTCTATCCTGGAGGATAGCCATGGCAATTTCTGGTTTGGCACACATAGCGGAGGGATTAGCATGTTTAATGGAGAAACCATTACACATTTTACGCAGAAAGAAGGATTAAGCAATAATTATGTCTGGTCCATCCTTGAGGACAGCCAGGGCAATTTCTGGTTTGGCACAAGGGGGGGGGCTGAGCATATATAATGGAAATACCTTTACGCATCTCACCCAAAAACAGGGTTTAATCAATAATAGGGTCTGGTCCATCCTGGAAGACAGCCACGGCATTATCTGGGTCGGAACAGAGGACGGTGTGAGTAAATATGATGGTGAATCCTTTACATATTTTACCAAAAAAGAAGGCTTATGTGATAATCATATCAGATCCATCCTGGAGGATAGCTATGGCAATCTCTGGTTTGGCACACATGGCGGTGTGAGCATGTATAATGGTGAAACCTTTACACATTTTACCGAAAAAGAAGGATTATGTATTAATTCTATTCTCTCCATCCAGGAGGACAGTCGTGGCAATCTCTGGTTTGGTGCTGAAAGTGGAGGAGTGATAATGTTTAATGGTGAAACTTTTACGCATTATACCCAAAAAGAGAGATTAAATCGCATAGTGTTTCACCCGGATACAGAATCCAGCAGAAAGGACAGCTCGTTCGTCTATATTCCTGAAATATATAGCTATGGCTTTCATGATGGGCTGGGAGGTATAGAATTCTGGAATAAAAATGTGTTGTTAGACAGCAAAAATCGCATTTGGTGGAACAGTAAAAATGGTCTTACCATCTTGGATATTAACAATTTTAAAACCACGGTTGATCCTCCTGTTATGCAACTTAACCAGATAGAGATTAACGGGCAGTTTATAGATTACCGGCATATAGATGATAGGAATAGAATGAAAATGGAATTCGATAGCGTGGCAAGGTTTTATAACTACCCGATAAACCTGGAATTGCCTTACAACCGAAATCACCTCACCTTCCATTTTGCAGCCATAGATTGGTCTTCATCCCAAAAACTAAAATACAGTTATTTAATGGAGGATTTTGATGATAAATGGAATGCTCCAACAGAGGAAGCCAGTGTAGCATACCGTAACATACCGCATGGCAGTTATACTTTTAAAGTACGCGCCATTGGAGCAGCCAAAAAATGGAGCAAACCTTTTGAATATACCTTTAGAATATTACCTCCCCTGTGGCTAACCTGGTGGGCATATATGATTTACGGCTTCATTTTATTGCTCCTGGTACGCTGGTACAGGGGATTTCTTATCAAAAGGGAAAAGATTAATGCTGACCTAAAGATTAAAGAGGTGGAAGTAAGTAAGATGCAGGAGTTGGATCATATGAAATCCCGTTTTTTCGCCAACATATCACATGAGTTCAGGACACCGCTGACACTGATTCAGGGACCCATTGAGGAATTGAGAAGGGATCTGCCGGATCTGCCAGAGAAATCCAGGGAGCTGCTGCAGTTCATGAAAAGGAATACGGTAAGACTTCAGCATTTGATCAATCAGATCCTGGATATCTCCAAACTGGAGACAGGAAAAGTTAAATTGCAGGTATCAGAAGGTAATCTTGAGCAGTTCATCAGAACAATTATCCTGTCTTTCTTGTCACTGGCAGAAAGCAAGAAGATCGAATATACATATGACCTGGCTGAATCATCAGATATTGTTTTCTTTGACAGTGACAAGCTGGAAAAGATACTTACTAACTTGATCTCCAACGCTTTCAAATTCACTGCTGAAGGAGGTAAAATCCGGGTAAGCCAACAATATGTTACCTCTTCAACAGCAAATAATCCATCGCATGTTTTATTTGAAATAACTGACACCGGAAGAGGCGTCCCCCGGGAAAAATTAGAAAGAATATTCGACCGGTTTTACCAGGTGAGTGATTCCGATTCACGGGATGCTGAAGGTACTGGATTAGGCCTTGCCCTCACCAAAGAATTGGTGGATCTCTACCGGGGAGAGATCAGTGTCGACAGCCAGGAAGGTAAGGGCAGTACATTCACGGTAAAACTGCCTGTTATAAAAAATCTATTTACAGAAGAAGAAATAGTAGCAGATCCAACCCATCAGGAAATAAAGCCGGAATCAATTGAACCAATCCACGATCAGCAGGAACCTGAATGCTTTGATGTCGAAGGCGATCTTGTCCAGGAAACTGCAGAAAACAAGCCTGTCATACTTATTGTTGAAGACAATGCTGATCTCAGGAATTATATATCCCAAAATCTGGAAAACAATTATCGTATACTGACAGCAATAAATGGTAAAACAGGATTGGACAAAGCAGTTGAATGCATACCCGACCTGATCATTAGCGATGTGATGATGCCGGAGATGGATGGTATGGAAATGAGCAAACTGCTTAAAACGGATGAGAGAACAAATCATATCCCTGTTATCATGCTAACGGCAAAAGCAGACCGGGATAGTAAACTGGAAGGACTGGAAACGGGGGCTGACGATTATGTCATAAAACCCTTTGATCAGGAGGAATTAAAGGTTCGAATTAAAAACTTGCTTCATCAGCGGAAAAGGCTAAGGGAAAAATTCAGGAATGAATTCTCTGATGATATAGAAAACATCGAAACATCTCCCGAGGATAAATTTTTCAAGAAAGTACATGATATTTTACAAAATCATATTGAGGAGCCTGAATATACCATAGAACAATTAGCCGGGGACTTAAACCTCAGCCGATCTCAGGTCTTCAGGAAGGTAATGGCAGTAACCAGTTTTTCGCCAAATGAATTATTACGTAATCTCAGACTGAAAAAAGCAGCCATCCTATTTCAAAACGGACACAAAAATGTAGCCCAGGTTATGTACCAGGTTGGCTTCAACAACCCGTCCTATTTTGCCAAATGCTTCAATGAGTTGTTTGGGATGAATCCATCTCACTACATAAGGAAAAGAAACTGAGAACCATCCCCACTTGCATCATTTCTTGCCCACTTTGCGACTTCTCTAGTAGACTTCCCCCTCCCCGGGATTGTAACTTGTACCATAATACATAAGCACGACGTTCACGAAAAAGGATATTATCTATTTGGACAAATCCAATTATTAAGCTATAAAAGAAAAGGAGACGTAATTATGAAAAACACTCAAAATAATAGATATTGAAAGTAGAGATATCAAGGTAATTAAAAAGTTTCCGAAAATTTATTCTGAATTAGTATGGTCTCCTGACAGTAAACGCATTGCTTTTGACGACGCAGATGGGAAGGTCATAAAAATTATGAATTCAATTAAAAACTAAAAATTTAATGAGATGAAAACAATTAAACTACTAAACTTAATCTTGGTTGCAATGCTTATTCTAATCGCGGGCTGTTCAAAATTGGATATTCAACCTACCCCTCTTTACTCAAGTGATGAAAGTGCACTAAAAAAAGTTAAGCCCCCAGTCTCAGTAGATTATAATATAACAGGGGATATGGTAGGATCAGGGCCTGCAGACAACATTACACTGACCTTAGCCCACATTGCAGCAAATGCGCCATAAATCAAGAAATATCAGTTAATAACCCGCTAGTTTATTAACAATTACAGATTTGCTATTTTCTATATGTTTGAATATTAACAATATGCAATTTATCCTTTTAGTAA
>JAUVKA010000076.1 GCA_030592205.1 Bacteroidota bacterium
CTTTGGCGAAATTTTGTCCAAGGAAATGAGATGTGCCCGCCTGCAAAGCCTTACCATCCTGCATAAGTGCTTCAATACAATAAGTGTCTACAGCTCCCGCAAACTTCTCTGCTTCAGTTTTTAATCCCTTGATTACCGGGACGCCCATGTATTTCTCTGCAAATTCAGTGTAAACATCAAGTATCTTGAGTGTTTCTTCAACTGCCTCTTTGCTTGTAGAGTGGGCTGTGTGACCTTCCTGCCATAGAAATTCAGTAGTTCGTAAAAACAAGCGTGTACGCATCTCCCAGCGAACAACATTAGCCCATTGATTAATAAGCAGTGGTAAATCACGGTATGACTGTATCCAGTTTTTGTAAGTATTCCAAATGATAGTTTCTGAAGTGGGACGAATGATTAACTCTTCTTCAAGTTTGGCATCTTCATCCACAACCAGACCTTTTCCTGTTGGATTTTGCTTAAGGCGGTAATGAGTGACAACCGCACATTCTTTTGCAAAGCCCTCAACATGATCCGCCTCGCGGCTAAAAAAGGATTTTGGTATAAAGATTGGGAAATAAGCATTTTCATGTCCGGTTTCCTTGAACATACGATCAAGCTCTGCCTGCATTTTTTCCCAAATTGCATAACCGTAAGGCTTAATTACCATGCATCCCCTTACCGCTGAATTCTCAGCCAAATCGGCCTTTATTACCAGATCATTGTACCATTGGGAATAATTTTCTTCCCTTGAAGTTAAAACTTTCGCCATTTTGATATTTTTGGTATAGTATTTGCTTTTTGATTACGAAATTGTAGGATGCAAATTAAGAAAATTTAATCCTATTTTTAAAACAAATTGGAGGAACGAAATATGAAATCTACTTACACACAATTACTACTGCTTCTGCTGTTTCTTGTCAGTTCATGCAGTACTGGCTTGTACATGTCTGGAGCTTATACAGATGACCTGTATTTTATTCCCTCAGAGCAACCAATAGTAATCGAAAAGAGAGTTCTTGTTGAAAAGCCTGTACTTAAAGAAGATCTTGCTGAGCAAGAGCATGCTTTAAAAAATGAGGAAGAAGATTTTGTTGAAGGTGAAAGGGAATATGTTCTCGTTGATTCATTATATGAAGAATTTGTTGATGACGAGGGAAATACCATAGTCAATAACCATTATTACTATGAACCGGAGGAAGAAATGTATTATACAAACCGGATAAATCGTTTTTACCGTCCGAGTATGTCTTTTGGTTATTTTGATCCTTTCTATTCCATGGGATATGGATACGGTGGATATGGAGGATATGGAGGATATGGTTACTATGACAGTTGGAATTATAGCCCGTTTTATAATTATGGCTACAATTACTATAGTCCATGGAATTCCTGGGGTCGTCCATATTACAGCTATTATTCCTATAATCCCTGGTACAATAATTACTATGGGTACGACAGGTATTGGGGCCAAAGTTTTGCTTATCGCCACAATGACAATTATAGATATGGTCACCGAAATTCCTGGATTACTGACGGAGGTTGGGCTGGAGGCAGCAGTGGAATGAGTAGCAAAACACAGCGAATGTACTCTTCCAGATCTGGATTAGGAACTGATGGTTCAGGAGCAAAATCTGCAGTAAGCAGTGCTGGTAATTCCTCCAGATCATCACTTAGCACAGCCGTTGCCGGGAGTAATTCCAGAACTTCAAGTATTAGTTCAGGTAGTTCTTCGAAAATTGCAAATAGCACCAGATCTTCACAGGCAGATACACGAAGCAAGCTAACAAATTCACCATCCAGGTCAGCCAGTTCCTATGCTCGCCCACCTGTAAAAGTTTCTAACTCCCGGAGTAGCTCATTGAGCAGCCGGTCAACATATACCCGACCAAAAACCAGTACTGGTACAAGTACAACAGCCAAAAGCGGAACATCCACCAGGGCATATCAGAGTGGAAGTAAGTCCTCGTCAACTTATCGCAGCTCAGGTACAAGGGTTGTTCCTCCAACCACTTCCCGGTCGAGCTCAACTTATAGGAGTTCATCTTCCTCTTCAAGGAGTTCCGGTAGTACTTATCGTAGCTCTGGAAGTTCAGGAAGTATATCTCGCAGCTCTGGAAGTTCAGGAAGTGTATCACGAAGTTCAAGTGGTTCCAGCAGGTCCTCCGGAGGAAGTAGTTCCTCAAGATCCAGCAGCTCGAGTTCAAGCTCAAGAGGCGGAAGACGTTAGTTTCTTTAATATTGATAAATAAACATGATTCAAATGAACATGTTGCAGTGTCTCTTTGACAAAAAAACAAAATGAAAACCATTATTATCATGAAAAAATATATTCTTATAGCTCTTGTAACAGTCATAGGCACAGGTGCATGGGCGCAAAACGAACAAGATGCATTACGGTTCTCTCAAACATTTTATGGTGGTTCTGCCCGCACGGTAAGCATGGGTGGCGCATTTGGTGCACTTGGTGGAGATTTTGGTGCTCTTAGCATTAATCCAGCAGGAATAGCAGTATACCGACAGGGAGAATTCTCTTTTACGCCGGGCTTTACTTCTATTAGTTCTGAAGCAAATTACCTGGGTGCAAAAATCAGTGATTCCCAGTATAAAATGGGTTTAGACCATTTTGGATTTGTTGTACCTATAAAATCAAGAAGTGAATCAGCTTCAGGTTTAAATAATCTGGTTTTTGGATTTGGTTATAATAAGCTCAAGGATTTCAATGGAAATGTGGTAATGAATGCCATAAATAATGATAATTCTCTGGTTGATGAGTTTGTTTACACAGCGAATTTGTATGATGATTGGGATCCTTTTACTGATGAACTGGCATGGGAAACTTACCTAATTGATTATGATAGTTTAGCAGGTGTCTTCTATTCTGATTTCGATGTTTCAGGATATGGGCAGACTCAGCGCAGATCAGTAATTACCAAAGGTGGGATTAGTGAATACCTTTTCAATCTTGGTGCAAATCTTGGGCATAAATTATATGTTGGCGGTTCTTTAGGGATTCAAAGGGCAGAATACGAAGAAACATGGACGCATACAGAATCCGATCCGGATGATATTATCGACTATTTTGAAGCGTTTACATTCAGGAATACTCTATACACAACCGGGAGAGGACTTAATGTTAAGTTTGGATTCATTGCACGTCCGATCGATTGGCTTAGGGTAGGTGGGGCAATTCATACTCCAACTTTCTTTAAAATGGATGATGATTTTACCAGTACTATGGCAACTGACCTGGCTGATGGTGAAGGAACACATGAATTTGATGCATATGGTGAGTATTCCTATGAACTGACTACTCCCTTTAAGGCAATTGGAAGCGTAGCCTTTATACTGAAGCAAATTGCAATCATCTCTGTGGATTATGAATATGTTGATTATTCCAGTGCCAGATTGCGAAGCAGTGATTATGATTTCTTTGATGAAAACCAGGCTGTATCAACCCGTTACACAGCTGCAAGCAATGTTAGGCTAGGTGGAGAATTTCATCTCGGCTCCATGTTTTTCAGAGCTGGTTATGCGCTTTATGGATCTCCATACGTTTCAGGAGAGCCCAATGATATTCAAGTTTATCAGGCTCTGTCAGGTGGTTTTGGATACCGTACATCAAGTTTTTATTTGGATCTCGGACTTGTACAATCAGGATTCGATCAGAAGTATTTCCTTTATAACCAAAACTATGCTGATCTGAGCCATTCGAGAACTCAGTTTATGGCAACTCTTGGATTTAGGTTTTAATAATATTAACCGCATCCGGGCCTGCTTGAAAAATCAGATCAATTATACTTAGGTTGGGAATGAAATCATATCTGTCGGAAAAATTTTGAGTGTACTGTTTAGGTTTAAATTCAGTGTCATTTTCCCAGTTCAGTTTTGGATGAATTGCATCTCTCAAATCAGTTTGCTTACAAGCAGGTTTTTCTATGTATTCAGTTGTTTCAATTATATCAATATCCAATTCCAGAATTTTAATAATTGTATTAAGAATATCAAGATTGAAATCGTAAAGATATTTCCATGATTTTTCCCAGTAAGGTTGAAACTCATCGATGAAGTATTCATAAAAAGGAGAATGCCGGTATGCTGACTTAATGGTTTTTTGATGGATTTTGCGCCATTGTTTAGATGGATCAATCTTGACTTCTTTAATTAATAGTTCTGTTGGAAGACTTTTAAGAATCGGTATTGAAAGCCTGATTGGTCCATTGGCACCTGAAACTATAAAACGATTTCGGTAGGATCGACTTTGATAATGTTCCTTGGATTCAAGATGAAAACTATCCAGATCTATGATCTTAGAAAAAAATTGGATAGGGGGGAAGTGGGCTGTTGAAAGCAGCATAAAATAATTATTGACTGGCTATTTTACTCTCCTAAGTGTTCTTTTAAGTTTAAATCCGCCAAGATGTTCAAATTGTGATTTCCCTGAATATAAAATCCGCTGACAGGTCCCCAGAAAACGGTTCTCAGGAATAAAACCAATAATTCTTGAATCCTCAGGTTTATCGCGATTATCATCCATAACGAAACAATAACTTTTTTT
Source organism: Bacteroidota bacterium (assembly GCA_030592205.1). GTDB lineage: Bacteria > Bacteroidota > Bacteroidia > Bacteroidales > UBA12481 > JAUVKA01. The sequence continues at coordinate 4,538 of JAUVKA010000076.1, forward strand.
AAAAGTATACGAATTGGCTTTTTTTCCATTGATGGTGATTCCACTATAATCAACAAGTAAATTGTTAGCCTCATGGATGTCAATAATCTCCCTGTATAAATCAATATTTTTAATATTAAGATCTACTTTAAGTCCCTCTACAGGAACTATTACCGGACCATATTGATCCCCGTTCCAGAAAAAGAAGCTAGAGTAGGGAAAGTATCCTCTTGATGAATCACCAAAAAATTGTTTTCTGAGTCGGGTAGTTTTTACTGTTGGTATTTCCTGAATAGCTATGTGGGCTATGCTATCAAGCAAGTAATCGTAAACTCCGATATCAGCAATCAATTTGGGCTCTTCGATCTTGTATTCCTTCAAAAAATCAGATGGAACTGGTTTACCTTCTGTAACAATCCGGTATAAATGTCGAAATGAGCCGGGTTCTTGTATCTCTTTTCTATTTATATATAGCTTTTTATCCAGGATAACAACTGTATCACCCGGTAATCCAACTAATCTTGAGATTTTTAAGGGAGAACGATCTACAGGTCTGTCAGCAAAACGTGGATCATTATAGACTACAATATCATTCCTTTTAAAATCACGAAATCCGGGTAGCCTGAAGTAGGGAATTCGAAATAAATCCAAATATGAACGATCCGCTCCAGGTATTCCTAGTACCGAATTGGGAAATCTGGCCCCGGTAGAAAGCTTATTTACTAATACTCTGTCGCCAGGAATTAGCGTAGAACTCATTGTGAAACCTTCAACTTTGTATGACTGTAAAATGAATACCCTAATCAGAAATACGAAAAGAGCAGTCCAAAAAACACCTTTAATGATTTTTTTCATCGACCTTTACTTATTGTCTGGAAAGACTTTAGCGGATCTTCCGCATCATACGATCCCAGCGAATATTACCAGGAAATCTTTTTTCTTTATTAAATGAAATATAAACAAACAAAGGCTTGCCAACTATATGATCCTTAGGCACAAACCCCCAGTATCTGGAGTCCGCTGAGTTATGGCGGTTATCCCCCATCATCCAGTAGTAATCCATTTTAAAAGTATAGCTTGTAGCAATCTCATCATTGATATATATGTCACCATTCTTAATCAGCAGGTCATTCCCCTCATAAACATCAATTACCCTTTCAAAAAGAGGGAGGTTATTGAGGTTGATCTTTACGGTTTCACCTTTTTTAGGAATCCATATAGGTCCGTAATTATCACGATTCCATTTAAACTTATCGGAAAAAGGGAATGAGCCTTGCTCCCAGGAATTTTCTGGATACAAGTTAGCTGTAACACTGAGAACATTTGGTAATTTTTCCAATTCAAATGCCATCTCCTCAGTAAGTGGAAAATCAGAATAAGTACTATTACCGGCATTGAACTTTACATCTTCCATTGCTATACCCAACTTTTCCAGTTTTATCTTGTTGATTTTAGTACCATTTGTCTGGACAGAATAATTGAATTGCAGGTTTTCTACTTTAGCCTGAGTCTGGCCATTAACGAATAACTGGTTGTTTATTACCTGGATGCTGTCTCCAGGAATACCAACACATCTTTTAATGAAATTTTCCCTTTTATCTACGGGCCGGGTGACAATTCTGCCAAAATAATTCTCGTCTGACCAAACACGTTCACGGCCTGCCTGTCTTACCCAATTATAATAGCTAACGTTACTTTGATAGGCTGAACAAACTGTATCACCTTCCGGATAATTGAAGACAACAACATCGTTATTTTTGATGGTATTGAATCCATTTAAACGTCTGTAATCCTTTTTGATCCATGTAAGGAACGAATTCCTGTCTTTGGTCAGCGGCAAGGTATGCTGGACCAATGGGAAGGAGAGGGGAGTCTGAGGAATTCTGGGTCCGAAATGCACCTTGCTGACAAAAAGATTGTCCCCGATTAACAGGGATTTTTCCATCGAAGCAGTTGGGATATTGAAGTTCTGGAAAAAGAAAATATTGATAAAGCTTACAGCCACAAGTGCAAAAATCAAGGCATCCAGCCATTCTACAACAGCGTTGTTTTTCTTGTTTCTTTTCTTCCAAAATGCCCAGTTAACTTTCTTTGTCAGGTACATATCCACTAAAACCGGTATGCCCAGCAACCACCAATAATTATTTAGCCAGACTATCCAAAGTAGATATAAGGTTAATGCAATGCCGAATTTTATGTATTGTTTTCGAGGTATATTCTTCATTTCTATTCTTATTTTACTAAATCAAAAATCCTATCCCAGTTGATTTGGACTCCCTTTCCTTTACGGGGTGACAAAGATAAACAAATAAGCCAAGGCTTACCGATGATATGATCTTCCGGTAAAAATCCCCAATGACGTGAATCACGGGATAGATGTCGATTGTCTCCGGCTATAAAATAATAATCCAATTTTACTCGATACTGGCTGGCAGCTATGTCGTTAATATAAATTGTGTTGTCCTTTATCAATAGTTTGTTGCCTTCATAAACCTTTATCAATCTCTCATACAGGCAAATATTCTGTAAGTTAAGTTCGATCAAATCACCTCGAGAAGGCACAATTACCGGGCCAAAATGATCTGAGTTCCATGGCAAGGAAGCTGTATGAGGGAAGATTTGATAATTACTTTTTAATCCCGGTTGAACCACCACATGAATATTGATAATACCTGAATGCGTTTTAATCTTCTCTGACTGTTCTGTAGTAAGAGATACAAGATAGCCTTTGTTCAGAATAATAGTTATTTCTGATGAACTCAGGCCAAACTCCTCAAATAGCTTTTTGGAAAACCGGGCATTATCAACTTCGATTAGGTATTGTAAGCGAGTAGATTTAATATGTTCTCTGGAGCCATTGATAAAGGCAAGGCCATTTTCAAAGAGAATAGTATCACCAGGTATACTTAAACATCGGCTCAGTTCTAATTCTCTTCTATCTACAGGTCGGTAATGAGCATTTGTTGCAATCTCACCCGCCCCACCAATAGCCTTTAACCTGGATAAGGCATAATAGCTTATGTGTTCTGCTCCAAAATAAACTGAGTCGCCCTCAGGAAAATTATAAGCAAGTATATCTCCACGGTGAATCTCTCGTAAGCCTTTTAGTCTGATGTAAGGGATCGCAGGCTTTGTTAGATACGATGGCTTGTTTTTGCTGAAAGGGAGGTAATGATGTGTAAAAGGGAAATTTATTGGAGTTATTGGTACACGGGGCCCTATTATTAGTTTGTTTACAAGTATGTTATCCCCTTTTTTTAGCTCAGTCTCCATCCCTGTACTCATGACAGTAATACTCTCAAAAACAAATATGCGCAAAAGCATTGATGTAATTAGCAGCCATATTGACAAATGGAGCCAGAAAGGCATTTGCTTACGAAGAACACGCTGCTTGATAAAACTCCAGTTAAATAAACCGGTAAAAAAGATGTCAATCAGAACAAAAATGGTAGCCCATATCCAATACCATCCGGTAAAAAAGCCGGTTAAAAAGATCACTATACTGAATGTGGTAAACCAGAGCCAGCGCATTTATCAGCTTATTGATGAGACAAAAGATCATCCATTCCGTAAATCCCCTTTTTTCCCTTAAGAAATTCTGCAGACAGGATTGCGCCTATTGCAAAACCATGTCGACTAAAGGCTTCATGGCGAATACTTAATTTGTCAATTTCGGATACATAGTGAACAGAATGAGTTCCGGTAACATTTCCTTCCCTGAGAGAGAAAACAGGAAGCTCTTTGTGTTTAGCATAAGGATTTAATTTCCAGTTCTTCCAGCTCTTATTGAATTCAAGTATTTGATCTGCAAGGCTAATAGCAGTTCCACTTGGAGCATCCAACTTCTTTGTATGATGGATTTCTTCGATATGTGCTTGATAGTCAGGAAAACCAGCCATCAGCTCTGCCAATTTGCGATTTATCTTGAAAAATAGATTAACTCCCAAACTAAAATTTGAAGCATAAAATAATGCTCCATTTGCTTTACGACAAGCCTGGCTAACAGTCTCCCAATGCTCAAGCCAGCCGGTAGTTCCGCTGACAACTGGTACATTTTGTTCAAATGCATCCAGAAAATTCTGCACAGCTGATTCAGGGTTGGTGAATTCAAAAGCAACGTCAGCTTCACGAAATGCCTTAGAATCTATATCTGATCTATTTCCTTCATCAATAATGCAAACCACCTGATGGTTTCTTTTCTGGGCCAGTTCGTGGATCAGTCGCCCCATTTTACCATAACCTATAAGAGCGATATTCATTGATAGTAATTATGAAGTATGAATTATGAATTATAAATATCTTAATTGTATTATGTAATTGCTATTCTTCATGTAAAACTAATAAAAAATAGTCTAGAGTTTATTAGTAACACTCATTGCCCGGTACCGAACATCAAAGCAAAAAAAAAGGGAAATCTATCAGACCTCCCCTTAATTATATCATTTAAAAATCTTTTTATTTAACTACCTTTTTAATAACAGCAGTAAAGGCTTTAGGGTGGTTCATAGCCAAATCAGCCAAAACCTTACGATTTAATTCGATTCCTGCTTTATGGACATTACCTATAAAGGCTGAATAGCTGACTCCATTTTCCCTGCAACCGGCATTGATTCTTTGTATCCATAATCCACGGAAAGCACGCTTTTTGTTTTTACGGTCGCGATAAGCATATTGCAAACCTTTTTCACGTGCATTTTTAGCAACTGTCCATACATTGCTTCGGGCACCAAAAGCGCCCTTCATTTCCTTAATAATCTTTTTTCTGCGTTTCCTCGCAGCAACTGTGTTTACACTTCTTGGCATTTTTTCTTTGTTTTTGAAAGTAGGCGGCCGTAAAATAGCTCTTAAAGCTCTACATTCTGGTTAACACTAATTTTAAACCTTTTAGCGGGTTTTACTTCATAGCCAGCAAAAGCTTGACATTTTTCTCGTCAGCTTTGTTGACAGTAGTGAAATAACTCAAATTTCTCTTACGCTTTTTTGATTTTTTTGTCAGGATATGACTCATGTAAGCGTGTTTTCTTTTGATTTTTCCCGAGCCGGTTAACTTAAAACGTTTTTTAGCACCGGCATTTGTTTTCATTTTTGGCATTATTCTATTTATTTAGATAGATTTTACTTTTTCTTCTTGGAAGAGATAAATATAGTCATACGTTTTCCTTCCAGTTTCGGCAGTTGTTCTACTTTCCCTTCTTCTTCCAAATCCTGAGCAAACCTAAGAAGCAAGATTTCTCCCTGTTCTTTAAAAAGGATTGAACGTCCTTTGAAGAAAACAAAAGCTTTAACTTTTGCACCATCATTCAGAAACTTCTGAGCATGCTTCAATTTGAAATTATAGTCATGTTCATCTGTTTGAGGGCCGAAACGAATTTCCTTAACCACAACTTTAGTTTGCTTGGCTTTCAGCTCTTTCTGCTTCTTTTTTTGCTGATAAAGAAACTTGCTATGATCGATTACTTTGCAAACTGGTGGATCTGCATTAGGTGATATCTCAACCAAGTCGAGCCCTAGCTCTTCAGCCAGATCCAAAGCATCCTGAATGCGCATGATTTGGGGTGTCTCAATGTTTTCACCAACTACGCGGACTGTTTGAGCCTGAATGTATTTGTTGATTTTGAACTTGTACTTCAGGTTATCCTTGCGGGGAGTGTATCCTCGTCTGCCTCTGGGGTATGCTATGATTAATTCCTCCTATAATTTATTAATACTATAATTACTTATCTCTTTTAAGTTGTTCTTCAACTTCACTTCTGATTAATTGGCCAAATTCTACTGCTTTCATTACCCCGATGTCTCCATGACCTTGCTTCCGAACTGAAATTGTTTCGTTGTTTACCTCTTTTTCGCCAACAATTAGGAGATAGGGAATCTTCTTTAACTCATTATCTCTTATTTTCTTACCTATTTTTTCGTTCCTTTCGTCAACGAGGGTGCGAATTTCGGAATTATTTAGGATTTCTGAAACTTTTCGGGCATAATTATTGAATTTTTCACTGATAGGAAGGATTATAGCCTGATCAGGGGTCAGCCAAAGTGGAAACTTGCCAAGAGTGTGCTCAATGAGTAGGGCTATAAACCGTTCCATTGAACCGAAGGGAGCACGATGAATCATTACAGGTCGATGTTTGGCATTATCTTGACCAACATACTCTAATTCAAAGCGTTCAGGCAAATTATAATCAACTTGTATGGTTCCAAGTTGCCACTTTCTGCCTAATGCATCCCGAACAATAAAATCAAGTTTAGGGCCATAAAAGGCAGCCTCTCCATATTTTACTTCAGCCTCAAGTCCTTTTTCCCTGGTAACTTCTGTAATGGCATTTTCAGCTTTTTCCCAATTCTCATCAGAGCCGATGTATTTATCCGGGTTGTTCTGATCGCGAAGTGAGATTTGTGTAATGAAGTTTTCGAAGTCCAGTGTTTTAAATATGTAAAGGACTATATCTATGACCTTAGCGAACTCATCTTTTAGTTGATCCGGTCGACAAAAAATATGAGCATCATCCTGAGTAAACCCTCTTACCCTGGTCAGTCCGTGAAGCTCACCACTTTGTTCATATCGATAAACAGTACCAAACTCCGCCAAACGTATAGGCAGGTCTTTATAGGAATGTGGTTTGGTTTTGTATATTTCACAATGGTGAGGACAATTCATTGGCTTCAGCAGGAACTCTTCACCCTCTGCCGGTGTTTTTATTGGCTGGAATGAGTCCTGTCCATATTTAGCATAGTGTCCGGATGTTACGTACAAATCTTTATGGCCGATATGTGGAGTCATTACAGGATCATAGCCATATTCTTCCTGAACCTTTCGTAGAAATTGTTCCAGTCTTTCTCTTAGTCTTGCCCCATTGGGCAACCAGAGAGGAAGTCCACTACCAACCCGTTGGGAGAAAGCAAACAATTCCAGTTCCTTTCCAATTTTCCGGTGGTCTCTCTTTTTTGCTTCTTCCTGCAACACCAGGTATTCATCAAGCA
>JAUVKA010000368.1 GCA_030592205.1 Bacteroidota bacterium
TAACCCAAAGGTGAAGCCCTTGGTTATTTCCCTACCTTTACATCAACAAACGCTAATCCCCTATGAAACCAACAAAAGACACCAGGCGAAACTTCCTGAAAAAATCTCTGATAGTATCAACCGGAGCGATGATAGCCCCAACAATCCTCACCTCCTGCTCCAAATGGAAGGGTGCAAACAATAGGGTTAATGTAGCACATATCGGTGTGGGTGGCAGAGGCCGATCGACTACTACGCATTATTTCCTTCCAGTTGCTGATTCAAGGTCTGTAGCTGTTTGTGACCCCTTTGCTGATCGTCGGAATAATTTTGCAAAAGCAATAGAGGCTCACTACCTAAAAGAGTTTGATGAGAAGCTAGTCTGTCAGCCTTATCTCGATTTTGAGGAGATATTGGAAAGAGATGATATTGATGCCGTACATATTTCAACAGGCGACTACTGGCATCTGCCGATTGCTATAAAAGCTGCGCGGGCAGGCAAGCATATTTATTGTGAGAAACCCCTGGGCCTTAGTCTGGATAATATGTTGATGCTTGTAAAGGAAGCTAAGAGGAATAAAGTTCATTTTCATTATGGAACACAACAAAGATCTCTGATACATTGTCAAAAAGGAATCGATATGGTTCGATCAGGGAGAATAGGGGAGATTAGTCATGTTGATGTTTGGGCACCACCTGGTGTAGAGAGGCCTGTTAATCCTGATGATAAAAATATACCTGAAGGTTTCAATCTCGACAAGTGGCTCGGACCTGCCCCGGAAAAAGAATACTCTTTTGCCAGATGCAGTCATGCTACCGGAGTATATCATATTTACGATTACGCTATCGGATTCATAGCAGGATGGGGAGCTCATCCCCTGGATATTGCGGTATGGGGAGTAAAGGAGAAAATGAAGGGGATTTCAACTCACAAAGGAAACGGAGTAATTTTCCCTGAGGAAATACTCTTTGATACTATCAGTAGTTGGGATGTTGATATTGAATATGCTAAAGGACTCACAATGCATTTTATGAGTACAGATCTTGCCAGACCGCATGTTACAAAATATCTGCCCAACTATGCCGGTGATGGAACTGCCTTCTTTGGAGAGAAGGGTTGGATAAGTATTAGCAGAGGTCAGATCGCCTCTAATATTCCCGAAATTCATGAGGAACTAAATGTAGGTGTGGTAGGTGAGAATGGAAAGCATGGAGAGAATTTCATCAAAATAATAAAGGGTGATATTAAGGAAATAGCTCCACTTGAAGATGCAATCATCTCCGACTGTATCAGTCATATGGGCAACATTGCCATCCGTTCTGGAGCCGAGGTGAAATGGGATGCCAAAAAAAGGAAGTTTCCTGATACACCTGACTTAGAAAATCAATACTTTCACCGCAAACTAAGGGATCCATATACTGTCTGAAGTATTTGGGTTGCCGTGTAATATTTTGAAATGAAGCACACTATAGTGTTTGCGGTATTATGTGTATTAACCAGCATTGCTTATCCTCAATCTGGTACTTTATCACAGCCAAGTGATTACTTCGCAGTTTCTCAACCAGAAATTATTATTTCTGAAGGAGACCAGGTCACTATTCTTGGTGCGGCTGAGGGGGCACAAAAAACATTTTGGGTTCTCCGGCATAAAGGCAAAGAAGAAATATTAGCAGTCGATACATTAACATATACTTACACCCCCGGGAGAGTGTCAGGAGATCAGGAAGCCATCTTAATTTTCAAAGCCATATATTCTGAAGGACCAAAAATCAAGGAAATTCCAATCACTATTTTCGAAGATATCCCTGATCCTGCTTATAAACTTTCCGCTCCGGTAATGTGGAACGGACGAGATACAATCGTAGTGGAAGCTCTTATTGAAAATATTGAGCAATTGATTGACGCTGAGGTGTCTGAATTAAGTTATGAATGGAAAGTGTCTAACATTGCGGTTGTAAAGGAGCTTTCAGATAGTAAACTGATATTAACCAGAGCACAGAACAGCGGCCTTTTGTTGATCCAGTTATCTGTTGATAACGGTGGGAATCCCATCAGACGGACAATTGCAATAAAAGTGCAAGAGCCGGCAGATGATCAATGGATCGGAAGAATTCCCGGAGAAGTTGAAAAACCGGTTGACAAGCAATTTTATGCTCGTGAAGATGATAATTTTGGTACGATTTATTACAAGGGAAGAGTCAGAGGAAGGGCTGATTCAGTTATTCTGAGAGTTTTTGCTGATGATGAATTATATCTCGAAATAAAACAGAAGCCCGGGAAAAGAAAGTCATACTCCTTTGAGGCCAAAATTGAAGCAGGACTTATAAACTATACTACAGAGCTCTGGGTCGAGAAGCCCAGGGAGGAGATACTTCTTGAAAGATCAATAAATATTATCTGTGGTGATGCATACATTATTGATGGTCAGTTGAATGCAGAAGCTTATGATTATGGGCGGGCAGTGAATCCTTATAGCAGTAATTGGGTAAGATCGTATGGAAGCAGCTCTTCCGATCCGGAAAAATCTTCCCTGGATTCCTGGGGAAGGGCGGTTTCTTTTGACAAGGGAGAAGCAAAATTTCAAATTGGATACTGGGGAATTGAGCTGGCTAAAAACATTGTAATGCGTCATAAAATTCCCGTTTGTATCATCAACGGAGCTGTCGGTGGTTCCAGAATTGATCAGCACCAAAAAAATAAATTATTTCCGGAAGATCCAAATACAATTTACGGAAGAATGTTGAGGAGGGTGAATGAGGCAGGATTAAGTCATGGTATAAGAGGAGTAATTTGGCATCAGGGTGAAAATGACCAGGGAGCAGCCGGTCCGGATGACGCATATGGCTGGGAGACCTACCAACAGTATTTTATAGATATGTCAGCTTCCTGGAAAGAGGATTATCCAAATATTCAACAGTACTATATTTTCCAGATCTGGCCGGATGCCTGCAGTATGGGTAAGGATGGATCAGGCGACAAACTCAGGGAGGTGCAGCGGACACTACCCGCTAAATTCTCAAATATGAGTATTATGTCTACTCTGGGTATCAAGCCCGGGGGAGGCTGCCATTTTCCGCCGGAAGGATATTCTGAAATGGCCGATCTGATTCTTCCACTGATTGAAAGAGATAACTATGGAGTGGATTTGAAAAAATATATAACCCCTCCGGATCTTATCAAGGCTTATTTTACTAACCAAAGACGGGATGAAATAGCTCTGGAATTTGATCAGGCGATGGACTGGAGCAATGACCTGGTCAGCCAGTTCTATCTGGATGGTGAAGAGGGCAGGGTTATTTCCGGATCCTTATGGGGAGAAAAGATAATTCTGAAACTAAAAGATCGATCTAATGTGCAGCAAATAAGTTATCTGGATGGAAAAAACTGGGATGAAGACAATATTCTTTACGGAAGAAACGGAATAGCAGCACTCACTTTTTTTGAGGTTCCGATCAAGAGTATGAATGGGAATAGTAAAGCTGTAGAATCAATTTTTGGCAGATCGCCGGCTACACAGCCTTATCCATATCTGAGCAGCGGTAATTTTTCAGGAGATAAGATTCAGGAATCTCCCGATCCCCTGGTTTCTTATCGTTGGCCTGATCCGAAGGCCGAAGATGGCCTTGAAGTATTCGTACTAAAACCTTTAAAAGTTGATACTGATTCACCTGAATCTTTTGATGGACTGCAATCCCTTTTGGGAGATCAACCACATGTAAAAGTATTGGGAACAGGCTCAATAAGAATCGACTTTGGAGTTGAGATGCCGGCCTGGATAGAATTTGACAGCCCCGATTACTCCGGTGGTGTGGAAATGAGTATTAGTGAATATAATCAACCCGGTATAAATAAAACCTCTGAACCTAAAAGATATGGGGATACCTATCGCCTGGAGCTGAACGATGAACTGTATGACGGAGTTCGCTTTGCCTGGATTCATGTTAATTCACATAGCTCAGATTGGCATATAACTAATGTTCGGGCAGTTAATCAGGTGAAACCAACAAATTATGAAGGTAGCTTTAGCTGTAGCGATCAGATGTTGACACGAATATGGTATATGTCGGCCTATTCTGTTAAAGCCTCACTATGCGAGGATTATTTTGGAGCAATTATCATGGATCGGGGTGATAGAATGTCATGGACTGGGGATGCACATCCAATACAGGCTGCCTCCCTGGTAGCATTTGGGAATTATGATTTTGTGAAAAGGAATTTGGGCAGTACCGCGCAACAGAACAACGGCATAAGAAGTTATTCGCTGTATTGGGTTTTGAGCCTACTAGATTACTACCGGTATACAGGTGATCAGAAAACCCTCGAGACATATATA
>JAUVKA010000253.1 GCA_030592205.1 Bacteroidota bacterium
AGAAGAGCAACATCGATGCCCCGGTAATCAGGAGATTGCTTGTGTACTATTTCATATCCTGCATCTTTAAGAGAAGTGGCCAATATCAATCCCTCCAATACTTCCAGGTTTTCCACCTCACATAAGCCCACGAGTACAGGATATGCCTCATCCCCAACGGCAGTCACCACCCGGGCAATATGATTCAGCTTTTCGTAATATCTTTCCGTGTTCCATTCATTTCTGCCATCAGGAAGAAAGTCCTGGTCATTGGTATTCGGATTATCAAGAGTATCAAAAAGATTCTCCACATTATAAAACATGAATCGGTATGAGGGATTATTATCCTCAGTCCGATCCGGAAGATTCTTCTCACACGAACAGGACAAAGCCAGCAAAAGCCCACAAAACAAGAGTAAATTTCTCATTAATTTCATCTAATAATATCTATTTATCTTCCACCCTTTCAAATGCTCCAATATCAGGGCCCTTATCTTTCAATCGCTCAACTCCATCAAGGTCGAGGGGATAATACAAAGAATATTCCGGGTTAGCTCTATTCATTGCCGGGGAGAGGGTATCCAGATGGTAATCATTCTCCACCGTATTCATGAACCGGGGATTCACATTCTTTATAATGCTTTTCCAATGATCTGTATTAGTTGTTTTTAGCGTATCTACCTGAACAAGGCAATGGTCGAAAATATAAGAAAACTCCCCGGGAACAGGCTTGTCATCAATTGTGTTCCAAAACTCAATTTCCATTCCCCTGCTTCCCGTAATGATACAGTTTGAAAACAGAGCATTATAAAGATTATAAACGTAAGCACTACCGTCATATACAAAGAAATTATTGAGCACTACAGAAGGATCCGTTCGCGATCCCACCCCGTAATTATTGGAAATTGTACAGTGATAAAATTCGTATGAACCACCAAGCGTGAGGGCAACACAATGTGTACCACAATCAGTAATCACACAGTTATTGGCCAGGATTGTAGAACTTTGGGCCAGAATACCAGCCACAGTCATGTTAGCGATCACTGTGTTTGATAGAGTGAGCGTGGGTCTTTCCACACTGGCAAGAGAATCAAGCTGAATACCCTTGATCGCATTTTTTATGATCCCATAATTTATAATATTATCCTTACTGCCATTCAGGAAGTGAATCCCACCCAGGATATACAAACCTCCATTGTCATATTCAATCCAGGCTCCCCATTGTCCGGGAATATCATCATAAAAATGCTCCAGTCGATCGCCCAAAAAGGAGACCGGCTCCTCCAGGGTTCCATTTACCTCAAGCGTTCCTCCAACCAGCATTGATGATCGTTTATGGAAATGAATATTGGTCCCCGGTTCAATAGTCAATGTCTCCAGACTATCGACATATACGTACCCATACACCAGATAAGGCTTATCATTATGCCAGGTTTCTGTTCCTACGGTATCAACAACCATTAAGTGAACATCCTGCCCGAATGACACCAGATCCACATCCTGAGTATCTCCATTTGTCATAAATACAATTGAATCCTGAATCACCATAGGTTCATTCTGATTAGTTGGATCCAGAGTCACCTCTACGAAAATAAAAATACTGTCCTTTGCCGGGATCTCAACATCTTCAATCTGTATAGTTTGATTACCATCGATATTTAAACGATACCTGGAAGAACTCGAACCTGCCAGATAAATACGATCAACCACAATCAACTGGTTATTTGGATTGTACACTCTGAAATTTTTGGTAGTTGAACCAATTGTAGTAAAAATAGTATCAAAAATGACAGTATCAGCTGAAAAAGCCAGCTTGCCATCCAGGGTCCCGTTTGAAACAGGTTTCTCACAGGAAAAAATCAAAATTACCAGAATTGCCGCCACCCAATATCCTACTGGAATCCGCATATAATTTTTTTTCAAATGTAATAAAATAACGGGTGGATGCCGGTAATATTGAATGATAGGCTTTCGCTTTATATTTTCACTAAATTTGCAAGTATTCATAAATGAAGTGTATTATTATAATAAGCTGTTAACCAGGCATAATAAACTGATATTTTATTTAGATGAAAAAAATACTAATCCCCCTGCTCTTACTATTTACATCATTCACATGGGGTCAAAATCCCGTCCAAAAATCAGATATCCTCGTACAGGCTTATTCAAAAACTTTGAATGGAACTCAATTCTGGTATCACTCGGCCCTGCCAGATGTACACAACGCACTATTGGTTAGGGCAATTGATGGATCACAGATTGCAGAATGGGAAACTGAACCTGTACCAGAAACTAATCATGGTCAGTTTATCAATTTTATTTGGCAAGCAGGCTTGGGAGCCAACATGGGAAGTGCAAGGATGGATTTATTCCTTAATGATCAGAAAATATTTTCCTTTTATACTGAACAACGGCACAATTGGGATTATGCTGATCAGGGCATGGAGTTTTCTTATCGTAATGCTTTTGTTGATGGAGCCGGCGACTATTTTGGATTCATGTTTCTTCGGATTCCCAGCGACATGCTTGAGCCAGGACAGCCGCAGAAATTAAAAGTTGTTGGTTCAAAGAGCAATAGTCAGGCTTGGTTTATGTGTTTTGAAGAAGCTATCCCAACCGGCCTTACCTTTACAACTTTCCCCGGAGTAATGAGGAAGAATAATAAACTTGTGCAACCGGTATCAATACAGGTTGTATATTTCGGGCAAGCTGCAAAGGGAACGCTTTCAATTAATGGGAATAAAGTACGGGATCTGGATCTGGATTTTGGTATCCAGACTTTCTACATGGACTTCCCTGTTGTATCTGAGGATACTGAGATTCTTGTCGGACTGGAATCCCCCAAAATCAGTCAGCAGCAAAAAGTGGTTTTACATCCTCCACGCAAATGGCGTGTAAATTTTGTTCAACACACACATACAGATATTGGTTATACCCGTCCACAGACAGAGATCCTGGGGGAGCATTTACGATTTATCGACTATGCTCTGGATTATTGTGATGCAACAGATGATTATCCTGAGGAAGCACAGTTCAGATGGACCTGTGAAGCCGCCTTTGCAGTGGATGACTACCTGAGATGCAGGCCGGCACAACAAATTGATAGGTTGAAAAGGAGAGTAAAGGAAGACCGTATAGAAATTACCGGCATGTATTTCAATTTCGATGAGATGCCGGATGAGCAGAGCTACGCTGCTTCCTTACAGTCGATTCGTCGTATAAAAGAAGCTGGTATACCGGTTAAGACAGCGATGCAAAACGATGTGAATGGCATAGGCTGGTGCTTCGCCGATTATTTCCCCCCATTGGGTGTAAAATACCTAAATATGGGAACCCATGGGCACCGAGCTCTTATACCTTTCGACAAACCAACAGCTTTTTGGTGGGAGTCGCCATCCGGAAATCGTATGTTGGCCTTCCGAGCCGAACATTACATGACCGGTAATACTGTTTTTGGCATTCACAGTCAGAATTTCTCCTATTTCGAAGAAAAACTGATGTTATACCTGAAGGACCTTGAGCAAAAAGAATATCCTTATGACATAATTCACATACAACACTCTGGCTACCTGACCGATAACGCCCCGCCATCTATACTGTCAAGTGATATGATACGACAATGGAACGAGAAGTATGAATGGCCAAAACTGCGAACAGCCATTGTCAGTGAATTTTTCGAGGAAATTGAAGAGACTCATGGGAATGAACTTCCTGTTGTTAGGGGAGCCTGGCCTGATTGGTGGACTGATGGTTTCGCATCAGGTGCCAGGGAGGGAGCTGTATCCCGACAGTCTCATGTTGACCTTATCGCATATCAGGGTGCCTTATCTATGGCAAGGTTAATGGGATCTGAACTGCCGGAAGGAATTAATCAAAGAATTGATGCGGTAAATCAAGCACTCCTTTTTTATGATGAACACACATTTGGCTTTTCTGAAAGTGTAAGAAGCCCATTTAGTGCAGGAACAATGGAACAGAGAGCTCTTAAAGAATCTTATGCCTGGGAAGCTTTTCGCCGGGCCCGTCAGCTGGGTGAGGAAGCTTTAGGACTATTACAATGCTATATAAGTAGAGAAAACGTACCTACTCTGGCTGTGTTCAATACACTTAACTGGGATCGTTCCGGACTTGTAGAAATATATATTGATCATCAGATGTTGCCTTTGGGGAAAAACTTTAAAATCACTGACAGTCTGGGCAATGAAGCCAAAGCACAGGCAACAGGACATCGTTCCGATGGTACCTACTGGAATATTTGGGTAGAAGATGTGCCCGCTTTTGGGTATAAAAAATACACCATAAATGTGGATGATGATCTATTAATTCACGATGCACAAGGACAGCAGGCCGCTGGCAATGCAAAAATAAATCTAAATGAAAATTCCGGTATTTTATATCTGGAAAACCAATGGTACAAATTACAAATCGATAAAGGCTCAGCCAGTATTATCTCATTATTCGACAAGAATTTATCCATGGAGCTCATTGATAAGAAGGCTTCTGTAAAACTGGGGGAGTTTATACTTGAAAAACTTGGCAATCGCTCTGAAATGGAGGCTTATACCTTGAAAACTTATGAAAGGAAACCTCTGGATAGTGTATGGTTTGAGGCGAGTGAAGAGGGAGAGTTATGGAATACCATACGGTTTAAAGGGGATAGTGAAACTCTAATCGGACCTGCCGGATTTGAACTTGAAATCAGGCTTTTCAATACCGCCAAACGTATTGATCTGGCATACATGGTTAGAAAAAAGCCAATCATTGAACCAGAAAGCTTTTACCTGGCCTTCCCATTCTTCCTGGAGAATGGACAGATATATTGCGAAGTACAAGGTGGAGTAATGAAAGCCGGTATTGATCAAATTCCTGGTTCATCTAATGACTGGAATACGGTTCAAAACTTTGCCAGCATCCATAACGGAAAGGCTCAGATTGTCCTGAGCAGCCATGAAATACCTCTTATGCAGTTTGGTGGAATAAATACAGGCAGATATCGCGCAGATGCCAAACCCGAATCCACCCACATATACGGTTGGCCAATGAACAATTATTGGGTAACCAATTTTAATGCAGATCAGAGGGGTGAATTCTCCTTCACTTATAGCATTACTTCAGGAGTGGACCAGGGAACCCAGTCATCATCCCGTTTTGGATGGGGAAAACGAATACCTATGCCGGGTCGCGTTTTACCGGCAGGAAAAAGAACTGAGTTTCCGGATATTAATTCTCTGCTTCAGATTCATCCCGACAATCTACTACTTATAAGTGCTCAACCCGAAAAAAACTCTGGTAGTATAATCCTTCACTTAAGGGAAATCGGGGGAACCAAGGCATCTCTTAGTATCGAAGACAGATTGGGAGTGAGCCTCACTATTCAGGAAACAAATGTTGTAGGTGAAAATATTTCTCCTGAGGATACTGAGATTAAGTTTGAGCCATGGGAGGTTAAGTTTATTCGGATCAGGATAGAAGAATAAATAGAAGTATTTTGTCTTTTGGAAGGTTGTAAGATATTGATTTACGCCTTTTTCCGTCAATGATTCGCAATCCCTGTCTGAAAGGACTCAGATATTGTTTTTGTGCTATTATTACAATTTCAGTTTCCCATTACCAACTGTTTTATCTAAATTTGGATTAACTGTAAGGTTCTTTCCTTTGTTTATGAAGGGGGAGTTTTCTATCCCGTTGGCTATTGACAAGAGGTATATATTATGAATCGG
Organism: Bacteroidota bacterium; assembly: GCA_030592205.1. Taxonomy (GTDB): domain Bacteria; phylum Bacteroidota; class Bacteroidia; order Bacteroidales; family UBA12481; genus JAUVKA01. The sequence continues at coordinate 5,700 of JAUVKA010000253.1, forward strand.
AGTTCATATAATATATTGAGATCTTATTCAGGCATAAAAAACCTGATTTCCTGTCTTTTGCTCTTATCATTCGTACTTCTTGCAAACACAAAAACATTTGGGCAGGTCCCCATGAAGGCCCAAAGGTTGGCCGAGGAATTTGCAAGAACCAAGAGTCATTTCCTAAAATCTTCGCCAAAATTTACATTTGATTATATTTCTGATTATAAGGATATTTGGATTTTCGAAAGTTGGGAACCAAAGGCTTTTGTATTAGTCAAGGAAGAAATTGACTTTACTATTGCCGGATACTCCTTTGAGAATACCTTTTTCAAAAATGGTGAAATTCCTGAACCAGCCCGCTTATGTCTGGATGCAGTTCAGAATATTTCCTTCAAGGAGCTATCAAAGAACAAGCCTTTGAAATCCTATCCTCTAAGGATTGAACCCTTGCTGCAAACTAAGTGGGGCCAGGACTGTTTCTTCAATTATTC
>JAUVKA010000240.1 GCA_030592205.1 Bacteroidota bacterium
CGGAGTTTTTCCTGCATACCATGTTGCCCAGAGCCTTCCCTCAGGACTGATGGCCAGACTCGGGATACCCTGAAATTTGCGGCTTGTTAAAGCGTGGTCCTGTGCGGATGTTTCTACTGCATAAGACATTATAATAACACAGATCACTAATGCCTGTAGTAGTTTTTTCATAACACATTTCCTTTTTGTAGTTGTGATTCGAACGAATAATTCCCAGATCCAAGCCTGAAAACAGCCCTCTCATTTTCCATTTTCACGAACTCAATATCTTTCACATTTGAAATATCAGCTCCTCCTTCCTTTATTTCGGAGATATCCTCAGCAGGTAAATAGACTGTTGCTGTTGAATTTACCGGAATAGTAATGTTTAAATGGAATGAGTTTTGATCACGTTTCCACTCACTAATTATTTTTCCATTAACGGAATTATAATGAGCCTTTACCCAGTTGACATCTGAGGTAATCTGTGGCCGTATTGTAATTTTATCAAATCCCACTGCAGATGAATCTGCTTGAATACCGGCAAGCCATTTGTAAAACCATTCGCTCACAGAGCCAAACATTGGATGGTTGTGCGAGTAGGTATTATCACTAAATTCCCAGTGTTCCCACAAGGTTGTAGCGCCATTTGCCAGCATATGATCCCAACCCGGGAAACCTTTCTGACTTACCATCTTGCTGGCAATTTCTGCATAGCCGTACTTTGAAAGAACATCCAGGGAATACTTGGTGCCAAAGATTCCGGTGGTCAAATGTCCACCATGATCCTCAATATTATTTACAAGTTCGGAAACCGCCTTCTCAATTTCATTCTCAGGGCTTAGACCGGTATATAAGGCAAATGATTGACTTCCCTGTGTGTAGGGTGCAAATTTGCCCTCTCCCTTTTGGAGAAATTTTTCGAGGTATGCTGTTTTGATCCGCTCTGATAAATCTTCATATTTTGCAGCATCTTCTTTTCGATCGATAATTTTGGCCAGTTCTGACATCATAACTGCACTCTGGTAGTATAAGGGAGTAACCATTTCACGTGTAGGGACAGGGGCAAGGCTTTCATGATCGCTGAGTCCATGTGTGATGATCAAATCATTTTCTGAAATCACCAGTTCGAACCATTTTCGGGCTGTGGTGTATTGCTCTTCAATCAATGAAATATCTCCATAGTATCGATACAATTCCAATAACAATAGCGGGTGAGCAAGTGCCCAGCCAATGCCACAATAATCAATCCCCACAAAAGGAGTCGTATCTGTTAACTTTCCATTTGGGCGGGCTGCATCCTGGAAATCACGCACAACTTTTGCATAAAAACCCGACATGTCAAAATTATAGATAAAGGCATCGGTGGTAACCGCAATATCTCCTCCATAGCCGAATCTTTCACGATGTGGGCAGTCCGATTGAACACTGAACACATAGCTCAGAAAAGTCCATTCGGTTATTTTTTGAATATCATTAAATAGCTTGTTGGAGCATTCAAAGGAACCTGTCTTTTGTAAGTCGCTGCTTAGACGAAATCCTTCAATTGCATCCATTGGAGGATTTCCGGGATAACCGGTAACTTCCACGTAACGAAAACTGTGAAAAGTAAATCGCGGTGTGTAAGTTTCAATACCCTTACCACTGGTAATATAGGTATCGCTTTGCCAGGCTGTATCTGGTGAAAAAGCACCTCCTCTTAAAGTTCCATCTGCGTTTTTCCCCTTTATTTGTCCGGCAACACTGGTCATTACATTCAGTGTTCCATCTTCGTATAGTAATTCTCCAAACCTGAGTTTTATCCTTGTTCCAGCAGGTGCTTCGACCTTTAATTTAACCCAGCCGGCATAGTTTTGGCCCATATCAAAAATATATGTCTCAGGCTCTGGCTCGGTTAATTCTATGGGACTAAGTAAGCCTGTAATTTTAACAGGTGGTTGATTCTGAGCTTGAAGTTTCCCGAGTTTTTCTTCAGAAACTTTAGCATGGCTCCAATGGCCATCATCAAACCCGAATGTATCCCAGCCATCAATCTCTTTGCGTGCATCATAAATTTCACCGAGATAAATATTGTTGCGTATGATCGGACCTTCATGCGTTTTCCACTCCTCATTGGAAACAATGGATTGTGTTGTCCCATCGGTATATTCAATGTTGAGCCGGGCAATAAATTGTGGTTGGCCAATGGTCAGATGTTCACGCAAGTTGTAGACGCCCCACATTTTCAATGGCAAAGGATTATACCAGCCATTTCCAAGGGTGACCCCCATACTATTTCCCCCATTTTTAATTAAATCGGTGACATTGTAGGTGCTGTATAAAACCCGTTTGCTGAAATCTGTCCAGCCGGGATCCAGAAGATGATCGCCCACACGTACTCCATTCATTGTAGCTTCGTAATATCCTACACCTGTGATGTACAGTCTGGCCTTTTTGATTCTCTTTGTAAGGTTGAAGTCACGTCGGAACAGTGGTGCCGGATTATCCGCATAGTTTCCTTCCGTATCTTCGGCAACCTCTCCTCCATCATTAATCCATTCAGCACTCCAGTCACTTTGATGGATCAATCCCATTTCCCAGGAAGAGGGTTCAGTCCAATCAGATTCAACTCCATGTTCATCCCAAACCCGAACCTTCCAGTAATATTTCATTTCGCTTAAAAGCGTCTCTCCCATATATTCGATTTGACTGGTTTGAAGAGAGACTATTATTTTTGAATCCCAAATATCTCCGTTGTTGGAATTCAGCTTTTTTTGACTGGACGCGACTAGGATTTGGTAAGCTGTCTGTTTAGCTCCGCGATGATTTGATTCCAACACCCAGCCAAAGCGCGGTTTCAGAATATCGAGCCCAATAGGATTTACTTGCTGCTCACATCTCAAATCAGTAATAATCATTTGAGGCTTATCCTGGCAGGCACTGGCAAAAAGTAAGAGGATAAATATCCTGATCAATATTTTCATAATTACAGATCTATGGTTTTTCCGGTTCTGAATGACTCATCAGCAGCCAGTACAATATTTAAACTGTTCACGGCATCTTCCAGATGATCGGTAAGATCCAGATCTTCGCTTATGGCATTGAGGAAAAACTCCTGTTCCAGATCACAAAGTTCCTGGTGATCCGGCTCATCCTCCATATTGACGATTTCATCGGGCCTGGTAAATTCATCATTTTCATCTTTTTCAGAATAATGAACTTTCAACCTGTTGGTTTTCGTATGGGAATCAACATCATCCGATCCCTTTTCGGACCCTTGCTCTGCATCCATAATGTTTACACAACCTTTAGGGCCGATTACATCCTTTACAAAAAATGCAACTTCGCTCATCATGGGACCCCAGCCAGCTTCGTACCAACCCACAGATCCATCTTCAAATCTCACCTGGAGCTGACCATAATTATACATATCCTCATCAATCTCGTCTGTAAGCCTTGCTCCAATAGCACTTACAGATATGGGTTTTGACCTGGTCATTTGACACATGACATCAACATAGTGTACTCCACAGTCTACAATGGGTGACATACTCTCCATAATTCTTCGAAGTGTATGCCAGGTCTTTCCACTGCTCTGTTGATTGAGATTCATACGCATTACCAAAGGTTTGCCAAGTCCCCGGGCAATCTCAATAAATCTCTCCCACGATGGATGTACACGTAAAATGTATCCTATCACCAATTTTTTCCCATGTTTTTTGGCAGCATCAACCATAGATTGTGCATCTTCAATATTTGGAGCCAGGGGTTTTTCACAGAAAACGTGGGCACCTGATTCAAGCGCCTTTAATGTCAACCCGGCATGGGTTCCGGGATAGGTGCAAACTGCAACGGCATCAGGTTTTGTACTTTTCATGGCGGTATCAAAATCATCGAACTGCTCCACTCCTCCCAGTTCCTCTGAAAGGATGTTTCGAATTTCAGGATTCAGGTCAACCAAACCGACCAATTCAAATCCGTCCAATGTATGATAAGCTCTTGCATGGGAAGAGCCCATATTACCACAACCAATGACAATTACTTTTACTTTCTTTTCCATTTTTTTTGTATTTAATAAATATTCGTTTCATCGCTTTTATACTCATCAGGTTCATGAAACCAATTCAAAGATCTAATTAATTAAATTTTCAGACCTGACGCAACCAGTATCTTCACAATTACTAATACAATATTGTTAAAATAAGTACATTTAGGGGAAATGCGTCTGTAAGGGCCGGATATTAGTGAATCACTAAAATTATGAAAAACAACACATTGAACAGAGTCTTGTTTCAAAAAGTTATGCTGATTTCTCCGTTGTTCACCATGGCATTTTTCTTTTTTTGTCAAACAGGATTTGCCCAGGAGAAGCTGAAGGTGGCTACCTGTCAGTTTTCGGTTACCGCCGATATTCAAAGCAATGCCGATTACATTAAGAATTATATCAAAGAAGCAGCTCATACTGGTGCCGATATTGTACACTTCTCGGAAGCAGCCCTCTCCGGATATGCCGGTGTTGATATTTCTTCTTTTGAAAATTATGATTGGGAGACTTTAAAAGCTGAGACTTATGAGATCATGTCACTCGCCAGAGAGAAAAGAATATGGGTGGTTTTAGGTTCAGCGCATTATCTGGATGAAAAGGAAAAACCTCTGAACTGCCTCTATATTATTTCAAGTGAAGGAAAGATTGTGGGTCGTTATGACAAGTCGATGATCACCCTAAGTGATTCAGTCCATTATTCCGCCGGTAATCACATCGAAGTGGTAGAATTGAAAGGTTATAAACTGGGTTTCTTAATATGCTATGATTCGTGTTACCCTGAAATGTATAATATCTACAGGCATCAAGGTGTAAAGATTATGTTTCATTCCTTCTGTAATATCCAGAAAGGGAGATCTATCCTGGACGAAATCATACCGGCAGAGATTAGGGTCAGGGCTTCAGATAATCTCATGTGGGTGATTGCCAATAATACGACTGCTGACTACTCATCCTGGGGGGCTTGTATTGCCAGACCGGATGGTTCGCTGGAGTCATTGGAACGGGGGGTACCCGGAATTTTGTACAGGGATTTTCCGGATAGTGAAGAGACTGATCAATTCAATAGCTGGCTACATAACTACAAGATGATGAAGCTTCCTGAGGATGAAGTCTATCAGGTATTTGGAAAGCCTTCCGATCATCCCAGGGTGTTAAATACCACATCTCTCTAATAGCTCATTTATGAACAAAACAAACCTTCTATTTTTGGTATTGATCCTATCATTGGGGTGCACACCCAAAGAGAATGCCACGGCTTTTAAGATCGACGAAAATCCTGCAGCTTTGGCTGTTAAGAAGGAAGGAGGATGGTGGAATGATCGGCACCAAAACATAATAAGCAAGTTATCGTCGAATCCTGAAATGATACTTATTGGCAACTCTATATTCCAATCACTGAATGGTGAAGATCATCAGGAAGTATGGGAGAAATACCTGGATCAATACCGAACCGTTAATATGGGTATTGCCGGGGATCGTACTGAAAATGTAATATGGAGGCTTCAAAATGGTGCCCTTGACAACATACAACCCAAGGTGGCTCTCATACTTATCGGCACAAATAATATCGATGGAAATCACTTTGTTAACATCAATACTCCGGAAGAGTTGGCAGGGGGAATCTGGAGGATTTGTGAGATCGTAAATGAAAAACTTCCCGGAACAAAAATCATCTTAATGGGAATTTTGCCCTATGGAAAGAGGCCCAATCACCGGAACAATATCATTAAAGCCACCAATGGCCTTATTTCCAAATTCCATAAAAAGAGCCCTGCCATCCATTATGCTGATATTGCTCCTGTCTATTTGAATAGGAAAGGCGTGGTTAGTAAAGATCTTATGCCGGATTTCCTTCATCCAAACGTAGAAGGTCTTTTGCTTATGTTTGACGCACTCGATGATGATATTGCCCGATTGATGGCCGAATAAAATTTTTCTAAATGCAAAAGGAAGAGATTAAGAAGTATCTGAAGGAAGCAGAGTCCCATCTGGTCAATGAGCTTTTACCTTTCTGGACAAGCCGTATGATAGACCACAAACATGGCGGATATATCACACATTTTGATGAGTATGGGAAAGATACGGGAGAGGATGAAAAGTCACTCATTGCACAAGCCAGGTCGGTCTACACACTATCATCTGCTCACAGGGCAGGATACGGGGAGGGTGAATTGGCTGAACTGGCCTGTCATGGGGTTGATTTCATGATCCAAAAAATGTGGGATAGAGAACATGGTGGTTTTTATTGGATGATGGACCGTGCAGGGAAAGTGAAAATGGATCAGAAGATCCTGTATGGCCATAGTTTTTCCATCTATTGCCTGAGCGAATATTCCCTGGCGACGGGTGATTCCAGAGGTATTAAATATGCTGAAAAAATCTTTGACCTGGTTCAAAAGCATTGCACCGATACTCGGTTTGGAGGTTATTTTGAGATGTTTGAC
>JAUVKA010000248.1 GCA_030592205.1 Bacteroidota bacterium
ATGGGAAAACCTGTGAATGGAGTATTGTATTACAGTGATGACAATGCCGGATCGTGGCAGCAGATGAAGCTTCCAGAGGGAGTAAACGGACCGCATGACCTGCTTATTGATCCGGATAATTCTGAAATTATGTATATGAGTTGCTGGCCCCGGAAGAACATGGGCAAGGATCTCTTCGGCGGTGTTATCAAGACCGAAGACGGGGGAATAAGCTGGAAACAGGTATTTGACGAGAGGGTTCGTGTTAATGCTGCCGGTATGGATCCGGACCGGCCGGAAACTATTTTTATCAATACATTTCAGAATGCTGCATACCGAAGTGACAACTCCGGCTATACATGGTACAGGCTGGAAGGTTACCGGTTTAAATGGGGCCAGAAAGCCATTCCTGATGTCAATCATCCCGGAATGCTTTTCCTGACCACTTATGGCGGAAGTGTTTATTATGGACCGGCTGAAGGAGTCCCAGGTGCATTTGAAGGTATTGAGAACCTGCCGGAGGATTGGTGGTAAGCTGTTAAACCGAAAAAAGAGATATATTCCTGGAACAGTGAATCCTAAAGAAAAATTCTTAACCACCATTAAAGGTGAGAATCTTGATATTCCCATCTTTTGTCCCGCGATTTATGACTATAAAGTCAATTTTTCAAATATACCTTTAAACCTGTTTGGCCAGACTGAAAGTGAATTGGTGGACGCAATTGAAAAAGAGATCCAATTTCTGAAGGCGGAAGTAGTCACCTGCGGCTATGATATTTATAACATTGAGGCTGAAGCTCTGGGAGCAACTGTAAACAGGGAGGAGAAAGATTTCTTTCCGGATATCAGCAAAGCGCTGATCACCAATTTGGGTGAGATGGATAAGCTGCCTGTTCTGAAAAGAACTGGCGGACGCATGCCCGTTTTTATTAATACTACAAAAGAACTGAGTCGCAGGTTTCGTGACAATGTATACATCCGTGGGGCAGTGAGTGGTCCTTTTTCATTGGCCGGCACCATATACCGGAATGACCAGTTGATATTGGATTGTATATTAGATCCGCAAGGTGTGTATCAATTGTTGGATTACTGTACGGATGCGATTCTGACCTATATCCGTGGATTTTTAGAGGAAGGCCAGGATGTTGTGCTGTTTGACTCTTTGGCCTCACCTCCTTTGATTTCGCCGGAAATTTATGGTGACCTGATATTTCCTTTTCATCATAAGATTTTTGAATTTCTGAAAAACGCCGGAGTGCAGAACCGGCCATTGATCATGGGAGGCAATACTTTACCCATCATGGATAAATTGACAAAAACAGGCGCCAATCAGCTATTGCTTGATTACGTTATTCCTCTAAAAGATATCGGGTCCGTTCTCGATCATTACAACATGGCATTCAGGATCAATATCGACCCGGGGTTGGTGGCCTGTAATGATCAAAATCAAATAGCGAATCAGATAAAAAAGATATTCGGTTTTTTAGGCCATCGATCCAATCTGCTTATTGGGACTGGTATTTTGTCGAAAGAGACTCCGCTCGAAAACATTCAATTCATAAGAGAATTTATAACAGAACACTACCACAACCTGTATTAACCAATTGCAATCTAAGAAATCGAAACTATATCCCTGTAAGTTTAATCGCCCTTATTAAAATGCCAAACTTACTGTTGGGTCGGTTTTTTGTTATTTCCTCTTCCAGTTTCCTGGCCTTCTCTTCTTCATTATAATACTTTGCAAGTACCCATTGAAATTCAGGGGTTGATGAACCTCCAGCTATTTTCCAGTCTCTCAAATAATCTTGCTCTTCTTCCCAATTTCTAATATAAGTACCTGCCTCTTCTGATTCCCCCTGTGCAACAAGGGCTGAAGTTGCAAAAAAGTTATTGGGGAAAAAACCAGGGGCGCTCAGGTGATCCCGGGAGTAATCAATGATCTGTTGATAGTACTGATCTGCCGCCTTATGATTTCCCAACCCGGACTCACAATATGCCAACAGGTAATCCTGTAACCGGTTATCCGGCTCGTATGGCTCCCCTGAACCAAGATTTTCAGGCCATTTTTTCGAATTATTTATATACTTTGTGGCCTGTTTAAATTTTTTCTTTTCCAGCATATCTAAAGCGATAGTGAGATTAGCCCTTTCATAAATACCATGGCCTGCATTGGCAAATTCAGCAGGAAGTATATTCACCTCAGCAAGCACTTTCAAACACTCCTTGTTCTTACTTGAATTCAAAAGGGACCTTGCATGAGCTATTCCAACAATCGGGTTATCCGGAAAATGTGCATACATCTGGTTTGAAATTTCAAGTTGCTTATTAAAAGCTCCTGTTCTTTGATAATGGGTACTCAGATAATACCAGGTGCGCCACGCTGAAGAATTCAGTTTAAGTGCCTGCTCAAAGTCGTTGCCCGCTGCTTCATTTTTAGATTTATCATTATCAAGTAAAATTCCTCGCGAAATATAGAAAGGCGCATAATCAGGAGAATTTCCACACTGTTTGAGCTGTTCTTTTGCCTTTTCTGTGCGAAGGATATACCAATATATTAAGCCAAGATAGTAGTTGGTTTTCCAGGAAGTATTGTGCTCCTGTGCCCAGGTAAGAACAGGAATAGTTTCTAATCTGAATGGGAATACCATCAGTGGTGACATCTCCACAGCCTGCATCAGGTACTGTTCGCTCTTCTTTGGGCTTCTCAACCGGTACAGGTAAGCAAGCCAGTAATATACAGTAGGAGACTCGGGCGATTGTTCCAATACCTCTATAGCTTCACTGGTAAGTCCCTGGTTTGCATATTCGAGTGCAAGTTCCAGATAGGTTTCAACTGGCAATTCATTTCTAATTGCAGAGTTAAAGGCCGCTAAAGATTCAGGCGTGCGATTTAGAAGGTAATGCTCAAAACGTGCATAATGGTTAAGCGGATCAATTTCTAAAAGAGCTTCAATGGTTTTCTCTGCTTCATCACCCTTGTCTGTTTTCCGGTAAGCCGAACTCTAAAATCCGTAAGCCGTAATATTGAACCGGTTATAGTCCAATGCCTTTTTTGCATAAACTTCGGCATTTTTATAATCCTTTTTCTGTAAGTGCAACCCGGCTATCTGCACATATGCTGCCGATCGGTATTCCATCGACCTTACAGCGACACTGAAAGCTTCCTCTGCCTGAGTGAGGTTCCCCAATGCCCTTTGGATAACCCCGTATATAAAATTCCCATCCGCGTCATATGTGTTATTCTCCAGAACCTTGCGCGCGTATTTAAGACCTTCATTAAATTTAGCTTTTCGATAATATAATTCTGCCACTTTCGATAAAGCCCTGCTATGCGTGGGTTCCTTTTCCAAACAGGCAAAGTATGTTTTTAAAGCTCTATTATAACTCCTCATGCTGTTCATATCATCTGCCTGTCTAAAGAGATGCTCTGCAGAATTATAATCCTGGCCCGAAGGAGTCGCAATTGGTCTGGTAATTCTGTTTTCATTTTTATTGGTAGTGTAGCTTAACAAACCCTCTCCAATATTTACTTCAATATCCTGTTGAGCACTTTCAGGCAATGAAATAGATTTTTTAAATACCTGCATCGGCTTCAGCTGAATATATTCAGACAAAACTGTCGTTTCAGCACTTTTCACAATCAAGCTATTACTAATCGATATATTGGGGCAAAAAGATATAAGTAAACTATCATTTGTTGAAACAAGGTTGAGTGTTCCGGAAGGAGTAGCAGCGACCATACCCCCGGTTTCTTTCACGGGAAACCAGTACTCAGATTTTGTTTCTGAATAAAAGGGGCGCATAAACAGCTGATTAAAAGGAGTGTTAAAACCACTTTGCCGTGATGCCTGATTAAATTTCACTCCGGACTGTGCTTCAATATATTGTCCATCCGTATCAGTTAACAATCCTTCCCAGATAGCCCCCAGGCGTGCCAGTGACCAGATCCAGATTTTTTTTCCGGGGGCATCGCTGTAAGGAGCCCAATGTCCGGTTCCAAAATCAGTGTTGTGATAATACCCACCAAACCAATTTGGATAATTCCCAAATACATGATATGATTTGCTTGTCCCAAAATCGTTTTCCTTGTAAATAGAGAGGTTCCGACCCTCTTTATCAACAGGCCACGGACTAACCTTTCCACCATGTCCAATATGATGGGTGCCGGGATAATAAAACTGCAGATCATCAGTTGCCTTGTAAGCAGCATTTTCCCATGACAAATATGCTCTATTTAAAGGAGTCGGATTATACCAGATGCTTCTCGTTTCAAAGTATGCTTTATCCTCAGGTAAGTGAATGATTACACGCCACTGAGTGCGGGAAGCCAGGTCAAGTCCACCCACAACACAACTCACGCTGCCATCGGGATTCTCTTTCAACACATAATCGACTTCCGATGAAGTCCAGGGAGCATGCCCCAGGTCCAATCCAAAGTTATGCTCTATTCCTCCACTGGTCCACGGACCACGAATTCCAATAGCGCGAAATTTCAGGACATGATTAAGATAGATGAACTCCTCCCCTGTGGATTTTTCAATGGCCCCCATTACTTTCCCTCCCACTTCAGGCAGCACCGTCACCTCGATATAATCATTCTCCAGGGTAACCACTTTCCACTCCTTCTGAATACCTTTATCTGTGTAACCATCAAAAATAGAATATGGATAGAAAATAGATGCCTGTGCATTAATCGCTACAGATGGAACCGGATTGGGATCAGAATATGGGTATGTTTTTATGGTTTTAAGCTCTTCTGTAATGGAAATACTCTGTCCGGATACAACATCTCCTGCAAAGAGACCACACAAAATGAAGCTTGCCACCAGAAGCCTTTTATTTACGAATAGATACATAGTTGTAATTATATTTTTCAGGTATTCTGCTCTTCCTTTCCCATCAGCAGTGCTGCAATGATAGCTAGAAGCATACCAGTAATAATAAGCAGATGAGGAATAACAGCATAAATTGCTAATGATAAGACAACAGTTATAACCGGAGAGAGAGCAGTTGTCATAGGTGCAACAATGATAGCTTTTCCATATCGAAAAGCATAGACCAGGCAGAGTGCTCCTATGGCATTCAAAATTTGAACCATTCCTGCCAGATACGGTCCCTTAAATCCCCAGTTGATCTCCTGGGTGAAATCCGTCATCATCAACGCAACTGGAATAAGCAAAACCGAAGTCAATGCCATATAAAAAAAGATGCTTTCCGCTTTCATGGTCTTATTGGCAAATCTCATAATAAAACCCTGGGTTCCCCACGAAAACAGTGGGACTGCTGCTAATAACATCCAACCACTACCGGCAGAATTCTTCTCTCCCGGCGCCTGATAGGAGAGTAACAATATGGCCACGACAGCGACTCCAATACCTATCCATCCCAGGCGTCCGGTTTTCTCTTTTAAAAAGATCACAGCCAATAAGATCGTGACCACAGGAGTCAACGAGAGTAAAGGAAACACAAGGTATGCAGGTGCTTTTATCAGGGTGATAAAAAGTACCAGCTGGCCTACAGCACCCAATACTCCGACCAATGAACCCAACAAAACAGAACGACTATCGAATTCCAGCTTCCACTTAATATTGATCAGTGCGATAATTGCCGCCGGGATCATGGTCAAAGCCCACACCACATAACCCAGGGTTGGTGGAAACCCATTCTTTTCAGGGATCTCAATCAGCGCGCCCCAAACACCCATGAATGTGACATGTATGATAACAAAACTGATCCAATTCGTTCTCTTTTGCATTGTGTGTTTCATGTTTACAATCAAAGTTATCCGGTTGGCAAAGATAGAAAAGTTCGATTTGAAATGACATCGTTATCCTGCATTAACCCCCTGTTAAACTTTTTCCTTTTTATCATAGGATGATATGTTGAGATTTATCTACTTTTACTTCGTGTCCGACTAAGATGGCGATTTCAATATGATGTCAGAAACAAAAACACTTGTAAATAAATTCAAAGCAGGAGATGCAGCTGCATTTAATGCAATATATAATATGTACTATCAGAAGCTGTATTGTTTTGTCTTAGGATTAACTAAAGATCATGATAGCTCAGGTGAAATTGTACAGGAAGTGTTTGTCGCTTTATGGGAGAAGAGGAACCAGGTAGATGTTACATTTAACTTTGAGAATTATGTTTTTACCATCCGGAGTATTGATGATTGCAGGTACTCATTTCCTGGATAAATTCAAAAAATCCAATCTTGTAAAATCATTTTTTATGGGCCTGAGGCCGGCAGTGATCGGAATGATTTTTGCAGCTTCTTTTACAATCAGTCAAAGCATCGATATCAACTGG
>JAUVKA010000210.1 GCA_030592205.1 Bacteroidota bacterium
TGTAGGTAATCGTCATTTTCCCAATGGGTATACGGAGATTGAGTCCTGGGTAGATCGACACTTAAAATCAGGTTGTTACGAGACTCGCTCACCGGGATTAGAAAATCCCGAAGGATCTGATATGCACGCATATGAGCATCACCTGGAAGAACAATTAATAATTCATGCCCTTGGTCTCCCTGGTAGGTTTCAGGCAGATACCAGCCTGTCTTGTATCTACCTTCAGGAGTTTTCATGCTGCCATTAAGCAATCCGGTTGTTGTATTTTCATACCAACGGATCTGATTACCTTGATCCCCTCCAACCACCAGATCCAGATCTTTGTCGCCATCGAGGTCACCGGCACATATTGGCCAGGCACAGGCTGGTGGCACGGTTAAATGGGTTCGCCAAAACATGCATTTCAAATGTTGATTGCGCTGTCAGGCTTAATGAGAATGTAAAACAAAATAAAAAGAGAAATGTGATTTTAAATAATGGTCTCATAGTCAATTGATTTATAACAATTTTAAATCTTCCAGTTATATCAGCCAAGTAAAATCGACTGGCATACTTATGGGGTCGACGAACAACATCAAACTGAGGAATTTGTCTTTGTAGCTTACTTATAGTTGTGAGACGACAATTTTCATTTAAATGCACACTTATAGAAATGTTTCGGAAGGTCAAATTTGGATTAAGGGTGTTATTATTGTAACAAACAATAGATTCTAGCGTCTACTGAATAGAATCCAAAACAACTAAAAATGAAAAGCTTACAATATAGACTATCATTTACTTTTATAACATTTATTCTTGTTCGAACGCTTTCCTTTGCGCAGCCTGAGGTTCCCCAACAAGTGGTGATAATCTCTGAAATTCTAGATGAATTTCGAAAGAACGGTGATTCGATATGGCCTGGATTTGATTTTTCATCCCAGACAGTACTTGTCTATGAACCAAATAATTGGGTCCTTTTACTTAATGCTGAAAGCAGGCCAAAGGGTTTTGAGAATATTCCGGGTGAATGGCCAGATCTCGGGGCGACCTCATATGTTTATTTCGGTAAGTACAAAGATCTATCCGGTCAGTTAACCTTTAATTATGATATTGATGGGCATACTACAGTTGCAATAGGACTTATTTCATCCAATTTTTCAATAGATTATCAGCTAGCAGAATATATTGTGCATGAATCTTTTCATCAGTTTCAGGCCTCAGAGTTTAATTCATTTCCTTATTACAGGGAAGAGTATTATCCGATATTAAATCCTGAAAATGCAGCTATGGCTTTTCTCGAAATGAGTTTCGGTCGCAAAGCCATCCTCTCAATGATCCAAAACAATACTAATGAAACTAAGGAAATGATAGCCAGGTTTTGTGCTATCAGGAAAGATAGATGGTCCCAAATGGACCCATTCATTCAGAATTTTGAAATTGGACTTGAAAACAAGGAGGCAACAGCTGAATATGTCGGTAAATCCATTGCTAAAGTCTTCTTTCCAAATGAACAAGAGTATTGGGACTGGATATTAGAGGGCTTCAATCGAAGAATAGCGAATCATACTATTGCTCCAACTGATGTAGCCAGAAATAAGGTGTATCCTATAGGCCTGACTCAGGCCCTGATACTTGACTTTTTTCAAGTTGATTGGAAATCTGCAACCTCCAAAGCTGCAGAAACAGATGCGCTTTTTCAGATGCTTATTGACAGCCTTGATTTTGATCAAAAATACCTTGATGCCACTGCATTGGAATTATTGGAGGGGAAAGAGTATTCTCAAGCATTAGAAGGATCGAATCAACTAACGGAGGAATATAAATTTGAGTTTAATAGCCAGTTTGAAGAATTTAAACATCAAGAGGGCATTCAATTTGAGTTTGTGGTTCCGTCAAATGGACTAAGCAGATCGAGATCAAGTAGCAGCTCACGCTACTATTTGCGTAGTGGAAAGGATATCTTTTGTAAGGACTATAAAATTTATTCTTTAAAAGGGGCCGACTTCATTATTCAGGTCTTTAAGAATGGCGTTTTTGAAACGAACGATTATAAGGGAAAACAAAAAGTAGTTTATTCTTTTCACCGGAATATAGGTAAGGTCATATTGAACAATAGGGAAGTGACTCTCAGTGAGAATGGTGTTCATGGATTTATGACCTTAGAAATTATTGATCAAGGACTTTCCTGTAAGATTGACCGCAAGGGAGTAATGTTAATTCAGGAAGGAAAAGTTCAAGTTGTCATATACCCATGATGAATCTTGCAACGACACCGTGCATAGATCTTTAAAAAGCAGGGTTAACTACTTCATCTCCATAATCATCAATACAGGATTTCTATTCTCATAAAGGGATAAAACAACCCTTAGAAATTTACTTGGTTAATATTTCAAAAAAATATCAATTGCTTCAGCTTATTGACGAGTTAAATAGAGAGGGCTTATTATGAAAGATGTATTGAAATACAAAGAATATCTTGGAACAGTTCATTATAGTGCTGAAGATGAGGTTTTTTATGGAAAAATTGAGGGAGTAGAGGATCTGGTAAGCTTCGAGGGTAGTGATGTGAAGGAGTTAAAGGAGGCTTTTCATGAAGCTGTTGATGATTATGTTGAATTATGTGAAAGTACAGGTAAAACAATAGAAAAGACCTATAAAGGAAGTTTTAACATAAGGATCAAACCAGAGATTCATCGTAGTGCTGCACGGAAATCAGTAGAGTTAGGAATCTCACTGAATCAGTTAGTTGAAAAAGCGATGCAGGAGTTTTTGTCAGCTGATTTGGAGGCGTAATTTTAATATAATAGATAATCCGATGCTAATTGACAGCAAGTATCTGTTTCACCTTAACATGTTACTTAAAATATTGTCAAGAACTTCATTATTCCTTTTCCCGGCTCCAATCATTCTAATATGAATTTGTCCGTCAGGATTAATAATTACGTGGGTTGGCAATGATTTTATCCCATAGGCTTTGATCACTTCCATGGCATCGGAAACCTGTTGGTAGGAAAATTCCTTCTTATTAAAAAACTCTTCAAGCCGGATTTTGTTGTCATTTGAAAATGCAATAAACACAACATCATCACCTTTATATTTCTCTACCAATTTGTTCAGATCAGGCATCTCAGCCCTGCAGGGACCGCAACCAAGATTCCAGAAATTTAACACTACCACCTTACCTCTGAGATCTTCCAAAGACAATTTTTGACCCTTCAAACTTATCACATCGAACAAGGGGGCTTGACTTAAGCTTCTTTTTACTTCGGGTTTTGTTGTAGCCGGCTTTTTCTTTTGAACCTCTTTTGTCTCTTTGCCAAGCTTTGCATCCAGATATTCGTCAAATGTTTTACCACTTCTATCGTGGATGGCATGTACTACTCTGAGTTCAGCTTCAGCTTCTTTACTACCCAATTTGATTGCCTCAAGCAAAACAGATTCAGCTTCATAATAGTTTCTCAGGGCCATCCAGATTTGTCCCTCAAGTAGCTTTTTGTTGGCAGATTCCTGGTAACCATTCGACTGGATAACAGTGGAAAGGGCATTGTCGTAATCACCTAATTGCTTCAATGCTGATGCCTTGTAGAAGGAAAGTTGGCTTAAAAACTGCCTCGTCATAAATCCTTTAAGATCAAGATAAATTCGATTTTTGGCTTGAAGAAGTAGTTCTATCCCTTTGTCAGCTAATCCTATCACTTTTTTTGGATAGATAGACTCCTCATGATATCTACCAGCTAACCGCAAATATGGTTGGGAGTCATCTGGGACTTCATCCATCCAGTTTCTACAAATACGTTCAAACAGTTCCAGGGAAACATTTTTTGAGTTCCTGCTGCCCAGATACATTTGAGCAAAACTCCTATCTGGGAATTTTGACACCATAGCGAGGTGTAGACTGTCCATTTCAGCTGCTCCTGAAGGATTGTCAATTTTTCCTGCATATACCATGTATGAGTAACTGACCAGGGCTTGTGAAGTGAGATGGTGATCCGGGTATTTTCTAAGTAAACCTTTGATCTCTTGCCTTGATTTAGCTTCTTCACCTGCGAGCAGATATCCATAAGCAAGAGAATATCCTACTCCCAGACGGTCTTTTTTACGTAGTTTTTCCAATCCTTTTGCTTCCTCCAGTATCATTGAGCGTGCAGTATCCTCTCCATATTGGAAGGGATAGGGAAACCATTTATTTCGATATCCATAGCCCGGGTATTGGTCTTTAACCATGTCTACTGATTTGTTGTACACCTCAATTTCAAGTCCGCCCCAGTCGAGGCCCATCGTTGATGCAGTGTATAAATAAATATTGATTGTCATGCAATCATCAGGGATGGGAATAGTTGACTTGTATAGATCCTCCTGGAGTTCAAGAGTAAATTGGTGCCGACTGAAATCAAATTGCTTATCAACAAATGATACTGACGCGTAGATAGTTTCCTTAGGTGATAGAACTGATTTTGGGTGTCCAGGATTATACCAGACAGTTATTTTATCGCCGGAAGTAGGTTTTTGTGGAGAAAATCCTGAAACAGATTCCTGAGCTAATGCCAGTTGAGGAATCAGTACTAATAAAATGAGAGCTGTTTTTTTCATAACAATTTGTAATTTAGATTGACAATACAAACCTATGCCTTAAGTTATTCGGGTTTCGTTAAGCCATTAGTAAATACTCCTAAATAGTGTTAAATGGTGATGAAAATGCGGCCCATGTTCTGTTAATTTGTATTGGAACATAAGGTAAATTGTATGAAAAAGAGATCATTCCGAATTTTTATAGCAATTACCAGTCTTGCAATTAGTGGACTAGTGGCTCTTCAGGTTTTCTGGTTTATAAGCTCCTATCAGCAAGAACGTGAGAGCTTCGAGAGGTTGGCAGACTATGCTGTTCGCCAGATAGAAGGAAAAATTTGGAATTATCTTTCTCCGGATTACCTGGTTCAGTCGACTAATTTTTCACAAATTGAGACTGATCTTGATATTGAGACTGATCAAGGAGCCCGACCAATAGCTGCATCAAAATTCCTGGGATATTATGTTGAGGGAAATGACTCCATCCCTCTTTATGCACCTAATTTTGTGAGGGATTCAATCACAGGAAAAGCTGTCGATTCATTAATCCGGGATGTGCTTGTTGAATTGGATCTTCCCGGAGAGTATTTTTTCAAGGTGTACGATGCCAGAACTGATTCCCTGGTATATGAAAATGATCCTGCTAAATCAATCTCAGAGCCAGCCAAAGAAAGAGAAATCAAAGTAATTAATCCTTCCGGAGGGACTCAATATCAAACCGTAAGTATATTTCTACCAAACCGATCCGGGCAAATTTTATTAAGAATGGGATGGATTTTGTTGGCAAATGTACTATTACTAGTTCTTATTGCCGGTTCATTTATTTTTGCCTTTAGGATTATTTTAAAGCAAAAAAGGATTCAGCAAATCAGAAAGGATTTTATAAGCAATCTTACCCATGAATTTAAGACCCCTGTAGCTACTGTTTCGCTGGCCCTGGATGGACTAATCGATTATCCTATCGAAAAAGATCCGGGGAAGCGGGATGAATATCTGGCAATGGCCAGAAAGGAAAATAGCAGGCTTGGTTTAATGATCGAAAGAACTTTAAATATCGCAGCTTATGAAAGAGGATCTATTCGTCTGAAGAAGGAATCGTTTGAGTTGAATGAGCTGATTTCCGAGGTGGTGTCAAATTTTGAGATCCATGTGCAACACAGACAGGGCCAGTTGCTTACTGAATTCAATTCAAGGACTTCAATTATCACTGGCGACCGCGACCACCTTTTACATGTTATTTATAACCTGGTTGATAATGCCAATAAATATTCTCCCGGCACTCCTCATATAATTGTCCGTACGGAACAGGGAAGTCCGGGATGGATAAGAATTTTAGTGTCAGATAAAGGGCAGGGTATTCCGGCTGATCGGCTCACCCGTATATTTGAACCTTTCACACGGGCCAAGGAAATTGCCAATACCGGGGTAAAAGGCTTTGGACTGGGTTTAGCCTATGTGAAAAAAGTTATTGAGCTGCACGGGGGATCGATTACTGTGGAGAGCCATGAAAATGAAGGATCAATTTTTACTATTCAATTACCAGTATCATGAGAGAATCATTTAGCATCTTGTTTGTTGAAGATGATCCCTATCTGGGAACAATCATAAAGGATCTGTTGGAGATTGAGGGTTTTAATATAATATTTCATAAAACTGCTGAATCAGCTTTGGAGGACTTCATGGGAAAGAAGGTTGATCTCTGTCTCCTGGATGTTATGTTGCCGGGAATGGATGGATTTGAATTGGGACGAAAGATTCGATCGCTTAATAAAATTATCCCGATACTTTTTCTCACCGCGAAATCGCAGAAAGCAGATGTCATAGAGGGCTTTGTGGCTGGTGCAGATGATTATCTGAAAAAACCCTTCGCCATGGAAGAACTAGTTTTGAGGATCAGGGCATTGCTACGTCGTTCCAGTGGTATGGAATTCAATGAACCTGAATTTAAGAAATTCAGTTTTGGGAAGTATCACTTCAATCATCCTGAAAAGGTTCTTCAATATGATGGGAAATCCCATATTCTTACCCACCGGGAAAGCGAGATACTGAAATTATTGTGTGAAAACCGGAATCAGCTTGTAGAACGGAACTTGATATTGGCCAAAGTTTGGGGTGATGACAGTTATTTCAATGCTCGTAGTATGGATGTTTTTCTTGCTAAGCTCAGGAAACATTTCAAGAATGATTCAGAAGTATCCATCACGAATGTTAGGGGACTGGGATTTAAGCTTTTTGTAAAGGATATTGATTAGCATTACTTCAGTCTATTATATTTTTTAGTAATTATGAGCTATGAAACAAGTATTATTGGTAATTTCTATCCTGGCTTTATTTGGTGTAAGCAGCTGCAATAGCCCACAATCAAGGAGTAATGCAGTCAATTTAAATAGCTGGCTGGAGAAAAATTCTCATGAAATTAAAACGCTGGAATTATCTGATAACCAAAATGATCTCAAGCAATTAGAACAAATAGTCGGGGATGCGAAAGTTGTTTGTCTTGGAGAAAGCAGGCATGATATTCGTGAGCAATTCCAACTCAAACATCGCTTCATTAAATTTCTGGTTGAA
>JAUVKA010000339.1 GCA_030592205.1 Bacteroidota bacterium
CATTGTAGTGAGATAAGAATCGTAATGCGTTCTGTTTCTGTTATAGCTAATTAGTTTTCTAAAATCTTTATAATAGCCCTCAACAGTAAGTTTTACATTTTTTGGAGTCAGGATACTTAGTCCCAGAACCCCATGCCAGGCCTGTTGAACTCTGATGTAATTTGGCTCTCCTTTATAATAGTCCTGTACCAGATATGGACCCATATAAAAGCCCTCGAATAAGGATACAACATCTCGGTCGGAAGTTGCTGACAGTAGGTTCTGAGTATACCATCCGGTGGCCAGATTCAAACTGATGGAAGGACTAATACTATATTTTACTTTTAGGCGAGGCTCTGGGGAGAAGTAGGGCTGATCAGCATAGTAGACAAGATGTAATCCGGGTTCAAGGAGCCACTTTCCTAATTTGATTTTATTTGCCAGGTAATTAACTAATTCGATTGTATAGTATTCGTGCTCAACAGTTATACCATCTATTCCCTGGAAAGAATGCTTTGTATTGTACATGTCCATGTTCAATCCAATTTCCCATTCCGCAATTTCGCCCATCCTGAATAGCTTAAAAGAATTTTCAAAACTGGAGTACCAGGTTTTTCTGGGGCGCTCATTCAGTTCTAGAAATTGGCCACGATAATCAGAATAATAGCTGGAAGCCTGATATAACCATTTGCTTGAATTTGGAGAAGTAATAAAACGGGCACCACCGGCTGTGTTTGTCCAGGAAGATTGCATGGTCTCTCCAAAGGAGGCATGGTCTGTAATTCGCATACCAAGAATGTCAAGTTGATCACCATACGCCCCCATAAAGGTAATCTTTGCAAAGAGGTCATTGTATTTATATGGGATACCGTATTTGTCGAGATGAGGATAAATCTTGTCATCAATTTGATCGATATAGGATCTTTTATTGGACAAGAGAACCGAAATGGAGTTTGGTTTTTCAGTAGTCATTTCCAGTAAAGGAACATCCAAAGTCAGACCGTATCCAAAATTGGAAAAATTGAGTTTCCCTGCTGCGTTCCTACGGTTGCCGGTTCTTGTTCTAATGTCCATGACACTAGATAATCTTCCACCATATTCTGCGCCAAACCCTGCAGTATATACATCCACACTAGCAATGGTTTCAGTATCAAAAACTGAAACAAATCCAATAGAATGAAAAGGCTTGATAACGGTCATACCATCAATCTTAACCAGATTATGCACAGGTGCTCCACCTCTTACATAAAATTGTCCGCCTTGATCTCCTGTGAATACAATTCCTGGAATTACCTGGAGGAAATCACCCAAATCTGGTGATCCGGTAATACTTGGGATTTTTTGAATTGTGGCAGAAGTCAGTTTATGCATGGAAATGGTATTAGTAGTTTCCCAGATTTGCCGGGTTCCGGAAATTGTAGCTTCACCAAGTTCAATTGTTTGATTTTCAAGCTGAACAAAGACCTGAATGATAGCATCCTGTTTGATTTCTACTTTCAGGGTCTTTTCCTTATATCCAATGAATCGGATTACAATAGAAACCGATCCATGTGGAAGTTTTTGGAAAAAAAAGTATCCATTTTCGTTAGTTGCCACACCACGCTGAGTGCCCTTGAGTACTATCGTTGCATTTGGTATTGACTGACCGTTTTCAGCATCAACAACAAATCCTTTTAATCCACCAATCTGAGCATAACCAAAGAGGCTGCACAACAAGAAAATCAGTATAAAAAAATATTTCTTATTCATGATCAGGGTCAATATAGATACCTTGATAAATGTATTTTGAGAATTTAAGATCCAATGTTTCCGGGGAGCGTGATAAAGTATCAGAAAATGAATGAGTGGGCTCAATATCTCCGGTTTCTGTATCGTCGCAAGTATAAAACACTCCGTATCCACCTGTTATATTGGTGAAGCCAAGTTTACGATTATCGTTAAATCGATCCCCCAGCTTCATGTAGTTTCTAAGACTTTCACTAGCAGCCAGACTTTGGAAATTAAAACGGTAAAACCAGCGTAATTTGACTTGCGGATCTTTCGGGATTAATTGGTTAAAAATATTGAAAACATAATCAAGAGGAAAGGTCCTGTTATATTCATCAAATCCGTATCCGCCATATATTGCCTGGCCCTCAAAAAGCACTTTCTGGCAAACAGTATCTCCATTTAATAACAAATCCACATATTTGATTTCAGTGACCAGTTTTTGGATCAAATCATTGTAAATTTTGAATGTGATGTGAAACGGCTCCTCCTCAAAGGTGAAATGATATTTGGGTACAAACCAGCCATTGTCTTTTGGGTATAGGAATCCAGGAGCCTTGGCATATTCAATTGAGGAGGTAATGATGTCGCCCGTCACAAGATTTTTTACTTCTACAGCACAGCCTGTACCTCTGTGGATTTGGTATTCAACTTCATAAATTACATTTAGTTCTTTAGAGAAAATGCCGTCGTCCTTTGGATATACTACTGGATGCATTTCCAGGGTAACTATCACTGTTGGAGTATAATAGAGAATTAGCTTGACTAATAATGAATCAGTAGGGAGAGCCAATTCAGGATTTTGAGCCAATTCATACATATTCCCTTCTTCCTGAATAGCTTCACGAATCCGAACCTGATGTTTTCCCGTTTGCATGTCTACATTGCCCCAGACAAATAATGAATTTGGGGCTTCATTGTTCATGATATCAGGGTCAGATTCGCAGGACAGTAGACAGATCAATAAGAATAAAATAAGTGTCCCAATAGTCCTTGCTGGATATTGCATAAGTTTCAGGTTTACCTAGGGGGAACTCACAAATATACAAAATAATTAAGGCAGTCAGAAGGAACGTTAAGCGTTTTCCGGATGACTTTTTGTTCCAGATGGATCAGGAGGAATTATAAAATTGGAAATCACAATTTGTGATATCCAATAAAGAAAAGATGGGTTTACGATTGATCCTTCGGATAAATTAACCTCATCTTTGACAATTAATAATTTCTTAAAATCTGACGAGCTTGCCGGTGGCATTGTTATACTTCGCTACAATCTCCCAGCTATATTCAACAGAATTATATTTTATTCCCCAGAAATCATAGGTCGCAAAAGCTCTGTCACCAGCCTCGTTGAGTGCAGTTCTGCCGGTAACTCCAAAATAGTTATTCGCTTCATATTCAAAAGCAGTGATAAGATTATCAGTATTTGCGTCAGATGTAACTGATAAGTATGCCAGTGTAGCCAGCCATAAGGCATCATAGCTTACCAAAGCATAAATCTCAGGTTTTCTGCCAATCTCAATTTCTAATTTTTCAACCAATGGCTGCCATTTGTCTGCTGCATCATCATCATACCCAAGAGTTGGGCATGGCAGGCCATGGTCATATGCAAAGTCTGCTACAGCGAGGTCGAGAAGTAATGTATTTGATTCGGCATATCCGGAGCTGCCGTACCATTTTACCTGGGACAGACTTGCTTCATTGATAGCTTCTTTAAGAATATCTGTTCCTTCACTAAATGAAGCCATATATACTCCAATTTTATCAGCAGGATATTGATTAAGTGCATCAATAAGATTGAGTTTCAACTGATGTATATCTGATATAAAATCAGTGGTAGATGTACTGTATTTTACCGGTGTAAAAACACTGCTATTAGAGTTTGTGAACTGCTGACTTACTGTTGCTAACAATTCATTGCCCCATAGGTCATCCCTGATTATTGGGATGAGCATTTCGATATTATCATCATTTAATAAGGCAGTCATTGCTTCTCCCTGATTGATACCGCTTGGAGCAAGCCTGTATATATTATCACCTGGAATTGATAATGATGTGGCTACACTGGCAGGACTAATGATCAAAATATCGTTCTGATCTGCATAATCTTTAATTGCTTTTACTCCAGTACTGGCAAAAGGGCCAATTACAATCTGTACTCCCTTTTCTTTAAAGAGCTGCAGCTTTTGGAGAGTAACGAGGGTGTCAGTCTGTGAATCTTCAATGATAAGATTTATTGTCTTTTTTGATCCTATATCAGAAAGATATTTCTGAATGTCTTCAAGGGCAATATTTATAGCAGACATAGCACTTTCCCCGACTGAGGCTGCTGCTCCGCTTTCAGGTATCAAAAGGCCTATTGTGATCTCAGTATCTATTATTTCTTTTTTGCATGAGCTAACAAGAACAATAAACAATAGGAAAATGGCCACAAGTTTAATTAATGAATTTCTCATTTTTGATTTTATTTTTTTAATACATAGGTTTTTAGGATAGCATAAAGGTTGTTTAAAATCTAATACAATCAGGCATAATTGCACCTAAAGTTATTGGATACTTTTCACTTTTCTCATTTCTATTTAAACATTATTTTTATGAGTCCCCTGCTTTTAAGTTTCTGTAAACGCTTGATTCGCTTATAAACTAACCTCTGTTATCTGTAATATGATAGGCTAGTGGAAAAAACGGTGAAGGTGATCAGATATGTCACTATTGTGGTGGATCAAAGGGGGGATATAAGAAGGTTTGTTTTTTCGATGATTCCCCTCAGCCACTATATGATCTGATGAAGTAAATTAATAAGGTTCCAAATACAATCGGTTAGCGGCTGTGCATTATTGTTTATGCTTGTATGTGATAATTATTTAAGAGGGATGGATATGAGCTTTATTCGCCCCACATTTTTGAAAAATCCTCTCCCGAGCTTTTAAATAAGAAGTCTTCTCCCTTAATAACCTTAGCACCCTTTATTTCTAAAACGGTAACCCCATTATATTGGTAGTTAGAGCCTGTTTTGTTAGTTAATTCTAAG
>JAUVKA010000365.1 GCA_030592205.1 Bacteroidota bacterium
AAATAATCAAATTCCACACCGGCAGAATAGCCTAAATATACCGGGCCGGTTTCATTTACTTTTACGTCAGATTTTAACCAGCTGATATGAGGACTCCCCACCAAGCTGAATTGTATTGCTTTAAACTTATCCTGCCCCAGAACATAGCCACTGGAAAGGACCATAATAAGCACTAAAATTTTCCTTTTCATAGTATCTTTGTAAGAAATATACAATACTAACGTTTGTTTTAGGCAAATGTATATAATATGTTATATGATGAAAGTCCCGATCAGAAAAAAAAAGACATTTTGGAGTATTTTACTGGCAGCGCTTCTAATTCTTTCGGGGTGCGAGGATCTTGCCAAGTCAGATCAAACAACATATCGACTTGAACAGGATCTATTTGCCTTGACCGGAGCACAGGATCTGAGTGCTTTCGATAATCTAAAAGAAAAGTATCCTGATTTTTTTCCTCTTTTCTGTTCTGAAATTATCGGAATTGGATCTGATACGTCTAATCTTCTTCCGGATTATATGAATCAATTTCTAGAAGATCCTGTGATCCTTTCAATTAAAGAGACTACAGATTCTGTTTACCCTGATTTACTTGACATTGCAGAGGATATTCATCTGGGAATCGACCGGTTTGAAAATATTATCTCCAGATATGATACGGTTAAACTGATTAGCTACATTTCCGGGTTTAACCAGTCGTTTGTGAGCTTACCAGGAATCCTGGGACTGGGATTGGATAACTACCTCGGAGCTAATTCGGAATATTACCAGCAATTGGCAATCCCCAAATATATCAGGCAAACCATGGATCCGGAGTTTCTTGTTGTTGATGCTGTCAGGGCTTGGATCATGAGTGAAACAACAGCCCCTGAGGCAATAAATTCTCTGCTCGATCACATGATTCATGAGGGTAAAATCCTATACCTTTTGAAAGAATCTATTTCCCCAAAAAAGGAATACAAGATATTTCGTTACAGTAAAGAACAAATGGAATTTTGCATAGAAAATGAGCGATCAATGTGGGAATTCATAATAGAAAATGAATTGCTATATTCTTCAGATCACCTACTAATCAGTCGTATGACTAAAGAAGCACCTTTCATCAGGGAATTCGGCACTGAATCGCCCGGAAGGGTTGGAAGTTGGCTGGGTTTCAGGATTGTTCAACGCTACATGAAACGAACGGGCACTACAGCCTCTGACCTTATTCGTTTAGAGGATTCGAAAACCATACTCTCAGAAAGCAAATACAGACCTGGATAATAGTTTTGGTTTTTTGAAGGCTTTAATTTAAACTCTATATTTGAGGGAAATTTGCCAAAATTATCTTAAGAATCTAATAAGAATCAATCATGATAAAAAGAAATTCAATTTTTCAATGTAAACTGTGCGGCAATATTGTAGAGTTACTTCATGTTGGCGGGGGCACCCTCAGTTGTTGTGGTCAGGATATGCAGTTACTCGAAGAAAGTTCCGCTGATACTACAACAGAAAAACACGTACCGTTTATTGAAAAAACCGCAAAGGGATACCTTGTTAAAGTTGGTCAAAACCAAGATCATCCAATGATGGAAGCCCATTATATTCAATGGATTGAATTATATACAGAAAATGCTGAGTACCGGGTATTTCTGAAGCCGGGTGATAAGCCAGAAGCAGAATTTAATATTGGTCATGCGGAAGTAGTTATCGGAGCCAGAGAGTTTTGTAACCTCCACGGGCTTTGGAAGACCTAAGACGTAAGACCAAAGACGCAAGATGTAATTTTAAATACAATAATTAAAGAAAAAAAGATGTTAAGCGAGAAAATGCAAAATGCCTTTAATGAGCAAATTAATGCCGAAATCTGGTCGGCTTACCTATATTTGTCTATGTCGGCATATTTTGAAGATAAAAATTTGCCAGGCTTTGCCAATTGGATGAAAACACAATGGCAGGAAGAAATTTACCATGCCATGAAAATGTTTGATTATGTAAATGAGCGGGGTGGTCGAGCCCTTCTTAAGCCAATCGCAGAGGTGAAAACGGAATGGTCGGATGCGATAGATGTATTCACCGAAACCCTGAATCATGAAAGAGTAGTGAGCAGCTTGATTAACAATCTGGTAGGCCTTGCAATCAGCGAGGCAGATTATGCCTCCAACAACTTTCTTCAATGGTTTGTAGCAGAGCAGGTTGAAGAGGAAGCCACTGCAGAGCATTTGCTCGAGCAATTAAAAATGATCAATGGTTTAGGCCATGGTATGCTGATGCTTGACAGGGAATTAGCACAACGTAGCTTCGTTGAACCAACACAGGAATAAAATTAATTATGGATAAATACAGATGCCAATCCTGCGGATATATTTACGACCCGGAACTGGGCGATCCCATGAGTGGGGTTGCAGCAGGCATTTCTTTCGAAGATCTCCCGGTTGACTGGATATGTCCACTTTGCGGAGTTGAGAAAAGTGACTTTATTAAATTAGAGGATTAAGAAAAATATTGGATGAACCGAGCATGACAAAAACCTTACCATTTTGACACACATGAAAATGATTGTTTTTTGTTATGCGAGCTCCATCTGGCAATTGAAAATAAATATAAACAGATGAAAGCAATAGAAGTTAAAAAAGGGATTTACTGGGTTGGTGCCATCGATTGGAACCTTAGGAATTTCCATGGATACCTGACACAAAGGGGCTCCACCTATAATGCATATTTAATAATTGACGAAAAAATTACCCTGGTGGATACGGTTAAGGCCTCCAAAACCAATGAAATGATGAGCCGCATCTCCTCCATAATCGACCCGGCTAAGATCGATTATATAGTATGCAATCATGTAGAGATGGACCATACGGGAGCGCTACCTGCAATAATGGAGCAGGTTCCTTCCGCCTTGATAATTGCATCCCCCAAAGGGGTCGTTGGGCTAAAGGAACATTTCCGTCAAGAATGGAATTATAAGGCTATGGAATCGGGAACCATTTTAAATCTTGGTAAACGAAACCTTCATTTTATCCTTACCCCAATGGTTCATTGGCCTGATAACATGCTTGGGTATCTGGCTGAAGATAAAATTCTATTCTCCAATGATGCCTTCGGACAGCACCTGGCGTCCTCAGAAAGATTCGATGATGAATATCCTCTGGATATCGTCATGATGGAAGCCAGAAAATATTACGCCAATATCGTACTACCCTATTCAAAACAAGTTGAAAAGGCCCTGGTTGCTGCCGCAGGACTTGATATTGAAATTATTGCAAACAGCCATGGTATTATATGGAGGAAACATGTTAAAGAGATCCTGAATGCATACCATGAATGGGCCTCAAATGAAATAGGTAAAAAAGCCCTTATCATTTACGATACCATGTGGAATTCCACAGAGAAAATGGCAATTAGCATCCAGGAAACCTTCGAGGCACTGGATTATAAAACTGAATTATTGAGCCTCCAGCATAATCATGTCTCTGATATTATGACAAGGGTAATCGGAGCAGAGTATATTTGCCTTGGATCTCCAACTTTAAATGGTCGCATGCTTCCCAGTATGGCTGCATTCATAACTTACCTATCAGGGCTTGCACCAAAAAACAGAAAAGCAATAGTATTCGGTTCCTATGGCTGGGGTCCGAAAAATATTGAGGACATTAGTCAGATTTTGGAAAAATCCGGTTTTGATGTTGTAGCAAAAGAAAAAATCAAATTTATTCCTACGCCGGAGGCTTTGGAAGAAATGACTACAAGGATAAAGGCAATTATCCAGAACTAATGATTCTAAGTTTTTTTATCGGCTGTCAGAATACCGACTGCAAAAAATGCCATTAATCCCATGCCGGTTTTGAGGGCTGTTTCATTCACCTCAAAACTGGAATGGTGAACCGGAAAATTAATATTGCGGTTGGGAAAACCTGTTCCCAGGCGATAAAAGCCGGCTGGCATGAATTGGGAATATCGGGCAAAATCCTCCCCTGTCATTCTTAACTCCAAATCATTCACATTGTTTTGTCCGAGATATTGAACTGAGGTATTAACCAGCAGATCAGTAAGATGAATGTCATTTATCAAAACTGGATATCCTCTAACGATGGTACATTCGGCCTTAGCTCCCATTGACTCTGCCATTCCATGAACCAGACTTTCAATTTCTTTCAGAGCCCTGGTTCTCCATTTTTCATCCATGGTTCTGAATGTTCCTTCCAGAAAAACCTTTTCCGGGATAACATTAGTGGCGCCAGGCGCATCAAACTTACCGAATGACAGAACAGTAGGAACATGTGATGGAGCTTTGCGACTAACAATTTGCTGCAGGCTGACAACCAGATGGCTGGCAATCAAAACAGGATCCACCAAAGTATTGGGCATAG
>JAUVKA010000229.1 GCA_030592205.1 Bacteroidota bacterium
CCAATTTGGGTCATTGATGTTCATGATTGGACACACGTAGAAATACCACATATTAATGCCAGTGATACATATCCTGTTTGGATAGGAGAGGAAGTATTCTTTATGTCTGATCGTAATCTGGATATGAATCTTTTCTCTTATAACTCACTGAGCAAGGAAGTTAAAGAGCATGTTAGCAAGAAGGGGGCTGATATCAAATATCTTTCCGGGAATGACAAGCAGCTGGTATTTGCACGTGAGGGTTATTTATATCTATATAATCCTGGTACTAAGGAAACTAAGCAATTGGTCGTCGATGTACTAAAAGATAATCCCCATATCCGCCCTCATTTTAAAACTATTTCGAAGGAGATTAGGAGCAGCCATATATCACCAACTGGAAAAAGAGCCGTTTTTGAAGCTCATGGTGAGATACTTACAGTTCCGGCAGAAAAGGGAGATATTAGGAATATTACAAATACTCCGGGAGTAATGGAAAGGTATCCGGCATGGTCTCCTGATGGCAGGCATATCGCTTATTTCTCCGATGAAAGTGGTGAATATGAACTTCATATTAGCGACCAATTTGGCACAGGGGAGCTTGAAAAGGTTAAATTGCCGGATCCCAGCTTCTTCTATACAATGTATTGGTCGCCCAATAGTGAAAGGATTGTTTTTACCGACAAAAAAAGGAATATCCATCTTTATGACCTCGAGAAAGATAAACTTAGTATTGTTGACAAAGGAGCAGGATCACCGTCCTGGTCGGCAGATAGCAAGTGGATCACCTATACAAAAAGTCTTGATAACCGATTTGGTGTTATTTGGGTGTATTCTGTAGTGGACAAATCAAATCATCAGGTATCAGATGGTATGAGTGATGCTTCCGGCCCTGTTTTCGGGCTTGATGGCAAATACTTATTTTTTAGAGCAAGTGTGAACTCAGGTATGTCAAAAAGCGGACTGGATATGTCCTCCAATGATCATCCGGTAACTTTTAATATCTACATAGCTGTTTTGCGGAAGGATCTTAAATCACCTTTTGAACCGCAAAGCGATGAGGAGGAGTTATCAGGAAAGGATAAATCAAAAGAAACAAAATCTGATACTACAAATATTAAGGAGGATTTAAAAATTGACTTTGATGGTCTGGATCAGAGAATTGTTGCTTTGCCGGGTAGGGCAGGTTCTTATTCCGGTCTGAATTCTGTTAAAGGCGGTAAGCTATTCTATCGCTCAGGTAATGACATTGTTAAGTACGATTTCAAAGAAAGAAAATCAGAAAATTTCATTTCAGGGGTAAGTGGTATTGTAATCTCTGCAGATGGTAAGAAGTTCCTTTACAGGGCAGGGAGTAATTGGGGTATTGCTGATTTGAAAGGTAAGCCAAAAATTACTGATGGGAAACTCAATCTTAGTAAATTTGAAATAAAAGTTGAACCACAAAAGGAGTGGGCCCAAATGTTAAAAGAAGCCTGGAGGTTGAATCGCGACTATTTCTATGATCCCAATATGCATGGTGTAGCCTGGAAGGACAATCTGAAAAGATATCAGGAATACTTGCCTGATCTGGCACACCGAAATGATCTAAATTATATTCTTAAGGAGATGTTGGGAGAATTATGTGTTGGCCATTCCTATGTGCGGGGAGGAGCACCTTCAACTGTTAAAAGAATTGGTGGCGGGC
The DNA here is from genome assembly GCA_030592205.1 of Bacteroidota bacterium. Classification (GTDB taxonomy): domain Bacteria; phylum Bacteroidota; class Bacteroidia; order Bacteroidales; family UBA12481; genus JAUVKA01. The sequence continues at coordinate 1,667 of JAUVKA010000229.1, forward strand.
TGCTAGGAGCCGATTTTATAATTGATGAAGGCAGATATAAGATCAAGAAGATTTATAGCGGTTTGAATTGGAATCCAGATTTGCGTGCTCCACTAATAGAGCCTGGAGTGAATGTATCTGAGGGTGAATATATTCTGGCTGTAAATGGCATTAAGCTGACAGGTGATTCAAATATTTTCCAGTATTTTGAAAATACCAGTGGGAAGCAGGTTGAATTACTAATATCAGGCACTACAGACCCTGTAAATGCAAGAAAAATAACAGTTGTTCCTTTAAGCAGCGAAAGCAGTCTGAGAAATCGGGATTGGATTGAAGACAACCGGAAAACAGTTGAAGAACTTTCAGGTGGTAAACTCGGCTATGTTTATTTGCCAAATACCGGCAGAGGAGGATATACTTATTTCAATCGATATTTCTTTCCACAATCTGATAAAGAAGGGCTTGTTATCGATGAAAGATTCAATGGAGGTGGACAGGTTGCAAATTATATTATTGAATACCTGAACAAGGATCTTCTAAATTACTGGGCTCCCAGGGAAGGCCCGGATTATGAATCTCCTTTTGCGGCGAGTTTTGGCCCTAAGGTTATGATTATCAATGAATATGCTGGTTCTGGTGGAGATTGGATGCCATTCTATTTTCGTGAAACCGGTGGAGGAAAGCTTATTGGGAAACGAACCTGGGGAGGCCTGGTTGGGATCGGAGGAACACCCGGATTAATGGATGGAGGATCGGTTACAGCACCAGGGTTTGGGATATTTAGCAAGGATGGAAAGTGGATAATAGAAAACGAAGGAGTAGCTCCTGATGTTGATGTTGAAATGAATCCAAAGGCTGTTATTGAAGGCCGTGATCCTCAACTGGAGAAAGCGGTACAAGTTGTACTGGAGGAGCTAAAACAAAAGGCTCATCAGAAAACTCCAAGACCGAAATACCCAGTCAGAAAGCGTTAAACCCGGGGTTCCCAGCCCGGCTGGTACTCACGTCCGTAGAATTTTTTAGCTATTTTCTTATCCAGGATTTTACCATTTTTAGGATCTAGCTGAAGAGTCTTGCCGGTGAATTGTGAGATATTTCCCAGGTGGCATAGATTAACACTAACTACTCCTACTTCAATCGGTGAGTGTAGTTTTGCTTTACCTTCAATTCCATCAATGAAGTTGCCGAAATGCTGGGTATCAAGATTGCCTGCACCAACAGTGTTCATGGTTGCACTTGCTTCCTTTTCATTCACAACTTCGATCTCTTTACCTCCCTTATCATAAACGATATGTCCGTTACGGGTTAGTAGGATGGATCCTTTTGTACCATAAATCATGGCACCGCGACCTCTTCCAAGAACTTGTAAACCATTACAGCTATTTCCTTCCCAGGTAATGATCTTACCCTTATCATAGCGATAAGTAAGGCGTTGATGATCAAAGAATTCCCAGTCATCCTGAAAGAAAAAGCGTCCGCCTGATGATTGAACCTCATTCGGATACCCCAGGCCCATTGCCCAGCGGCAAATATCGAGCTCATGAAGTCCGTTATTCAAAGCTTCACCAGTACCCCAGTTTCTGAACCAGTGCCAGTTGTAATGAACGATATTATCACGGTATTCCTCTCGTGGTGCTGGTCCCTGCCATAATTCCCAATCAAGGTGATCAGGGACGGCAATAACTTTACCGGTACCAATTGAACCCCTGGTTGCTGCATACCAGGCACGGCCATGATAAGGTTCTCCGATTACACCATTCCTAATCTTTTCAATTCCTTGCCAGGAGGTAACGGCTGATCTCTGCTGATTACCCATCTGGATCAATTTGCCATACTTTTTCTGGGCCTCTACCAACATATCATTTTCCCTGATATTGTGACTAGAAGGCTTTTCCAGGTATACATGTTTACCATTCTGAACTGCCATTAGAGCCATTGGTGCATGCCAATGTTCAGGAGTGGCTATGGTGATCACGTCAATATCCTTCATTTCCACTAATTTGCGGAAGTCTTTGACTGCTTTGGGATTGTTGTCGTTGCTGGCCTTTTTTGCATAATCGATACCCTTAGCCAAAGCTTTTGAGTCCACGTCGCATATATGCGACACTACGCCTCTGGAATCTTTGCTTACCGCTGCAGTGTGGGCTCCCCCGCGGCTATTTACACCAACAACAGCAAAATTCATCCTTTCATTAGCTCCGACTATTCTGGCATAGCTTGTAGCTGTCATTCCAAGTCCTCCGATCGCAATACCTGTTGTTCCTATTGCAGTTTTTTTTATAAAATTACGACGGGTTTTATCCATTTTATATATTATTTTATTTGAGATTTAGATTTAGCCTACGAATATAGTAATTTCAAGACGTAAGACGTAAGATCAAAGACGCAAGAATGAAAAATCATTGATCATTCACCATTAACCATTATAAAATGTTTAACAGAGTTCTATTAATGCTAGTCTTGCTGCCGATCCTGGCATGCAGCAAGCAGCCTCACCCAAACATCCTTTTCATCTCTATTGATGACCTTCGTCCTGAACTAGGTTGTTATGGAAATGATTTTGTCAAAACACCATATCTTGATCAATTTGCATCTGATGGTGTTCTTTTTAACAGTGCCTATTGTCAATCAGCGGTTTGTGCTCCATCCAGGGCTAGCCTGATGCTTGGTTTGCGCCCCGATTCAACCCATGTATGGCATCTGGGAGATGAGTTCAGGAAGATTAATCCGGATGCGGTAACAATGCCTCAGTATTTTCATGAATACGGATATTATACAGTGAATATTGGAAAGATATTTCACAATTATATGCCAGATTCTGTTTCATGGGATGAGCCGGACTTAAGACCTTTTCCTTATGGTGAACAAGAGCATCTTTTGCGAGATGGAGAAACATTTTATGTTAATGAGGAATCACAGGAAATACAGCGTACCAGGCGCGACAGCATGATGGCTATCCGCAAAATTACTTATGCTGACGGATGGAATTGCGGTCCGGTGATCGAAATAGGGGTGGGTGAGGATAAAGACTATATTGATGGAGCCCAGACTGACCTGGCAATCGAAACTTTGAGAAGGATTAAAGATCTTGATAAACCATTTTTTCTTGCTTTGGGGTATTACCGTCCTCATTTACCTTTTGCTGCTCCTAAGAAATACTGGGATTTATATGATAGAGATTCGATACGGATGCCGGATAATCCATCACGGCCGGTAGGATCACCCTCCTTTTCGATGAATTCCATGTATGAACTCAGGGCATATGCAGGTACCAGTAAGAAGCACCATCCTGTTGATGGTACGATTGGAGAGGATACTACGCGTTTGCTTAAGCATGGTTACCTGGCCAGCGTTAGTTATGTTGATGCATGTGTGGGAAAGCTAATTGATGCAATGAAAGAAATGGGAATTTATGAAAATACAATAGTGATAGTATGGGGGGATCATGGATGGAAGTTAGGTGATCTTGGTAGTTGGGGGAAGATGACGAACTATGAGATAGACACGAGAGTGCCCCTCTTAGTTAAGGCTCAGGGCTCAGGGCTCAAGGCACAAGTGAAGGCTCAAGGCTCAAGGCTCAAGACACAAGGGACTACCGATGGTCTGGTGGAGTTGGTGGATATTTTTCCTTCCCTATGTGAGTTGGCTGGGATTCCGGTGGAGGATTATTTACAGGGAATCAGTTTTGTTCCACTATTGGAGAATCCTGATCAGGAATGGAAAGAGGCTGTATTTAGTCAGTGGCATCGACGTCCGAAAGTTGCTCACGATGGAGGCAGATATATGGGTTATTCTGTAAGAACCAGAGACTTTCATTATATCCAATGGCATACCTGGGATAATAAGTTAAAAGTAGCAGGAGATTCTATTACCGCTGAGCTATATGATCATCGGATTGATCCTTATGAGACAGAGAATAGGGTAGGAGATTCTAAATATGGTGAGGAATTACTTACTTTGGGAAGGCATTTGCGGAATAATTGGAAAAATTAAAAGGCGTAAGGCTTGTGGCTTGAGGCTTATGTATGAGTATGAGGAAGTAGTAATAAGTTTATAAATGAGTAACAAATAACAAATATCGAGTAACGAGTAACGAGTGACGAAAAACGATTAACGAATAACGATTAACGAGTAACGAATAACCGAACAAGCTATGAAAATCTCCAAATTAGCACTAATCATCGCATTATTAATCAGTTTCGGTTGTACTGCCGACTACCAACCCAATTTCGTTTTCTTCCTGGTAGACGACCTGGGATATATGGATGTTGGCTTCAACAATGCAGAATCCTTTTACGAAACACCCAATCTGGATCAGTTGTCAGCAGAGGGAATGACCTTTACAAATGCCTATGCAGCATGTCCGGTTTGCAGCCCCACAAGGGCGTCAATTATGTCTGGAAAATATCCTGCCCGTTTGAACACTACTGATTATTTCGGTGCTCCCCAGCCCGATGGGATATTAAAAAACATGAATGCGCACTGGCTGAAAAAGCCTTTGTTGCCTGCGCAATATATTGATCGCTTGCCGCATGAAGAAGTAACGATTGCGGAAGCTCTGAAGGAAGCAGGGTATGCTACCTTTTTTGCAGGAAAATGGCATTTAGGTCATGAAGGCTTTTGGCCTGAAGACCAGGGTTTTGATGTTAACGCCGGAGGGATAACGCGGGGAGGTCCTTATGGAGGCAAAAAATATTTTTCCCCTTATGGTAACGAACGACTCGAAGATGGCCCGGATGGTGAGCATTTACCCGACCGATTAGCCAGCGAAGCAGTTAAGTTTATTGATGATCATGCAGATGAACCCTTTTTGGCCTATGTTAGTTTTTATTCAGTCCATACGCCACTGATGGCACGTGAAGATCTGAAGGCTAAATACGTGGAAAAGGCAAAATCTTTCCCTCCTGAAGCATGGGGCGAGGAACCACCGAGAAAGGTGAGGTTAGTCCAGAACCATCCTGTGTACGCCGGAATGGTAGAGGCCATGGATCAGGCTGTGGGAAAAGTTCTGGAC
>JAUVKA010000019.1 GCA_030592205.1 Bacteroidota bacterium
ATTACTGACTGGTTCAATTCTTTTTTAATATTCTTGAGCTGTAATGATATACTTGCATCAAGTTGCTGGTCCTCAACACGTAAAATAAATCCACCTATTAGCTCTGTATTTATTCCTGTTTCCAGTTCAATATTACTTTTGAAATAATCCTCCAGGGTAAGCTTTATCCTTTGGCTTGTTGCCTCCTGTAATACGCCCGCGGTAGTAACACGTGCATCCTTGATTCCATTCTTCTGCTTGTAAAGATCCTTAAAAACCCGACCTACAGATGGAAGGAAGGCCTCCCTCTTATTTTCGGTTATTAGCATTAAAAACCTGAAGGTCAAATCCTCTGTATTACCCTTAAAAAGACTGGTCAAAATTTTTTGTTTTTGACTTAGGTTGATAATCGGACTATTAAGCAGGTCCTTGAACTCTGGCACCTGTTTCTCAAGGAATAGCAGTACATTCATGTCTTCCTGAATCACATCCAATTTTCCCTGATCCAGGGCTGCCTCAAAAAGGGCCTTGGCATACCGTACTGCTATTTTGCTCTCGTTCATCCTAATTCAACTTCAGTTCGTCCAGCATATCCCGAATAAGGGCCTGCTGCTTATTTTCCTCGCTAAGTTCTTTTCTAAGAATTTTTTCAGCGATTTCGATGGAAAGATCAGCAACCTGAGTTTTAATCTCATTCAAGGATGCTCTTTTTTCATTTTCAATCTCCTTGAGAGCATTTTCCAACACTTTGTCGGCCTCATGTGAAGCATCACCTTTAGCTTTTTCGATCAGTTCAGCTCGAATTTGCCTCGCCTCTCCAATCATCGCTTCCCGTTCAGCCCGTGCCTCCTTTAGCAGTGCTTCGTGATCTTCCCGTAATACAGCCATTTCCTCCCTGGCTTTATCGGCCAGGTGCAAAGCTTCTTCGATTGACTGTTCTCTTTCCTTAAGACTCTGAAGAATTACTTTCCATCCAAACTTCTTCAAAATAAAGAAGACTAAGGAAAAGCCCAGAACCATCCAAAATATGGTACCAATTTCAGGAGTTATAATACTCATAAGTCAATAATTTAAATAAAAAAGGGCTGCTTTCCGGCAATCCCGGAAGGCAACCCATTCGGCTTATTTAGCCATAAAAACAATTAATAAACAAACGATCATGGCAAAGAAGGCAGCTCCCTCAACCAGAGCAGCAGAAACGATCATATTTGATCTGATATCTCCTACAGCTTCAGGTTGACGAGCAATAGCTTCCATAGCTTTGTTGCCAATCTGACCAATACCGATTCCGGCACCTATAGCAGCCAAACCGGCTCCTAAGGCAGCACCCATATGGGCTACCGCTACACCCGCTGCTTGTAATAAAATTAATGCAACCATAACATATATAATTTAATGTAATTATCTAATGTGACTCTTCTTTGGCCATACCAAAATACAAGGCTGAAAGAAGAGTAAAAACATATGCCTGAATAAATGCAACAAGAAACTCAAGAAGAGTCATGAAAACATAGAATATCATTGATAAAACAGACACTCCATATCCCGCAATCCAGCTTATCTGTCCAAAAATAAAAATCAATACAATAAAACTAAGAATGATGAAGTGACCTGCCAGGATATTTGCGAAAAGCCGTATACACAAAACCAGAGGCTTGGTAAATACACTCAGTAATTCTATAAAAGGCATCAAGGGAATAGGGAACTTCAGCCACCAGGGTACCCCAGGAGCATTAAAAATGTGCTTCCAATAGTTTTTATTTGTACTTAATGTGGTAATGATGAAGGTAAAAACAGCCAATACTGCTGTAACAGCAATATTACCCGTCACATTTGCACCACCAGGCGGTATTGGAAATACACCAAGCAGGTTGTTAATCAGAATAAAGAAGAAAACTGATAGAAGGAAAGGCATGAATTTCTCATACCTCTTTTTTCCAATAGAGGGTAAAGCAATGTCGTCCCTTACGAATATGATTATCGGCTCCATAACTGCCTGAAATCCTTTTGGGGCTTTTTTTGGATTGTTTTTGTATTTTTTTGCGATGGAAATAAAAATCCACAGCATTAATAGCAAGCTGATCATCAGAGCAGTTGCTGTTTTTGTAAGAGATAGATCCAAAGGTAAAAGAGCTCCCTCAATCTTATGACCATCATCATCCACTTCAACTATCGACCCTTCATTTTCACCTTCTTCAGCTATCATGAAATTCTTATAGGCTGAATGTCCGTGGTGAAAACGCGAAGACATAAATACATGGAAACTTTTTCTTGTTTTGCTGTAAAGAATGATAGGAAGAGGAATACTGATATGAGTTTCCCCAACAGTCAGAACATGCCATTCATAGGAGTCCGAAACGTGCTCTATGATAAAGGCTCCTGGATCAAACCCTTCCTTTTTTTCAGGACTATGCCCCTTATCTGCCTCTGCGTGCCCGGATTGCCCAAGCGACAGGCCGGCAGCTAAAAAAAATAAGAGAACCCCGGTAAGTATTTTTCTGATAATCATCTGTTCCAAAAAGCTTTCTTCCAAAGAAATGCAAATGTAAAAATTTTATTCTTTACCCTGAACCAATCGCAATAGTGTTTTTACCTCAAACAAGGTAAACACTAAATAAAGCAAAAATGTTCCGGCAAGAAAAGTAATTACTGTATCTTTTCTCAGGATCAGGTATACCACAATCAGCAGCAGCATCAAAAATAGCTTACCTGCCGAAAGACTCATGAACACAATAGAAAACTTATTTGGGCTTTTCTTTAATGAGCGTACTAAAACAATATGAAAGAATACTGTCATAGCTGCAAAGAAGACCAACAGGACAGGAAAAACCGGCAAATAATAAGCCTTAAGAACGGTCATGAATAAGATAGCGCCCAGAGCCCCAACAATCATGCTTAGCATTAATACTTGTTTTAAAAACCTGAGGTTTGATTTCATTTAAGAAGATCTTTAATAAGTAGGTATAGAGATAAAAAAAGTCCTACCGAAGCCAGGACTACTGTGAATATGGGATATTTCATGTTCAGCCACTGATCCAGCTTCAGCCCACTGAAGAATCCTATCATAACAACAGCGATCAGCCTGAATGCCAGAGTGGAATACCTGCCATAATCACGCAGGTATTTTTTTGTCTTTTCCGACTTATTTGCCGGGGACTGCTTTGGGGTTTCCATCCTGTCCACCATCCATGCGGCAGGTACCGGTAAACACGGCTCCAGGTTCAATAGCCAATTTACGGGTAGCTATCTCCCCATTAATTTTAGCCGACGATTTTAAGCTAACCAGTTCTCCAGCATGAATATTTCCATTAACCTGTCCAGAAACTTCAATTTGCTTGCAAGTAATATCACCATTAATCAGCCCGGTATTTCCAATTACTACCTTACCCTTAATGTTCATTGTTCCCTTCAGCTGCCCATCAATACGTATACCTGAATCTGATTTGATATCTCCGGTAACATGTGTTCCATTGGCAACCAAATTGATCGTGTTGGCCGTTTCCATTTCTTTTGCCATAATCATTTAGATTTTAAGCAAATTTATCAATTTTACAAACTAAATAAAATTACTTTGAGTCATAAGCCCAGGTTAAATATATTGCCCCCCATGTAAATCCTCCGCCAAAGGCCGTCAGGATAATTTTATCCCCTTTATGCAACTGGTTTTCAAATTCCCATAAACACAATGGAATTGTTGCATTTGTTGTATTTCCATATTTTTGAATATTGATCAGAACTTGTTCTTTTCTGATTCCCATTCTCCTGGCTACGGCCTCAATGATCCTTAGGTTAGCCTGGTGTGGAACCAGCCAATCCAGATCATCAGAAGCTATATTATGTTTTTCCATCATTTCAACAGAAATATCAGCCATTTTACTCACTGCTACTTTGTAAACGGCCTGACCTTCCTGGTAAACAAAATGCTCTCTGGCTTCAACAGTTTCGTGGGAAGCCGGATAAACTGATCCGCCGGCTTTTTGATAGAGGTATTTTCTTCCCGCTGGATCTCCCCTGAGAATATGATCCTGAACCCCATATTCAGTGCTGGCTTCAAGCAATATTGCCCCGGCTCCATCACCAAACAATGCGCATGTAGTACGATCCTGATAATTAGTAATGGATGACATTTTATCAGCACCTACACAAATAATTTTTTTTGCAGAACCTGTTTCAATAAATTTCGAAGCTGTTGTAAGCATATATATAAATCCTGAACAGGCCGCTGCTAAATCAAAATTGAAGGAATTTCTTATTCCAACCTTGTCGCAAATAATACTTGCAGTTGCAGGGAATTGCATATCCGGAGTCACCGTACTGCAAATCACCATATCAATTTCATCAGGATCAGTCCCTGTTTTTTCAAGCAAGGATTTCACTGCCGGAGCACCCATATCGGAACTTCCCAGGCCAGGCTGACGAAGAATACGCCGTTCCTTGATACCAGTTCGTGAGGTGATCCACTCATCTGTGGTATCAACCATTCTTTCCAGATCTGTGTTTGACAGGATATCGTCTGGGACGTATCCAGCCACTCCTGTTATTGCAGCATATTTTTTTTGCATTATTTAAAGGCTTTTTTGAATTTTTCAATCAATCCGGATTCAACAATTACTCTATTTTGTAGAATCATATTTTTAATAGCCAATCCACTGGAAATTCCATGGCCGATAAGAACAGGAGAACCTATGCCAAGAATAGGGGTTCCTCCAAATTTCTCATAATTAAACTGTTCGAAATAGGGGCTGTCAATTTTTGCCTTTCTAACGAGGTAATAAAATGATTCCGCCTGTTTCAACACCACATTGCCGGTAAATCCATCACAAACCACCACATCAGTTCGATCAGCAAACAATTCATTCCCTTCAATATTTCCCACAAAATTAAAATCCGGGTTGTCTTTCATAGCCTGGAATGTTGATTTTGTCAGAAGATTTCCTTTGTCGTCCTCTGATCCTATGTTGAGCAGTCCAACGCGTGGATTTGAATTTCCATATACATGTTCTACATACATGGATCCCATCATAGCATATTGATATAGAACATCGGGACGGGCGTCGGGATTCAGCCCAACGTCAAGCAAAAGATTCACACCACCTGAAGCTTTTGGAAAGGCAACAGCAATAGCCGGCCGAATAATACCCGGAATTGATTTTACAGAAAACATGGCTCCTGCCATCATTGCCCCGGTATTGCCTGCACTACAAAAAGCATCCAATTGGCCACGGGTAAGTAGGCTAAACCCCATAACCAGACTAGAGTCCTTCTTTTTTGAAAAGGATTTTACCGGATGGTCTCCCATGTCCAGCACTTCAGTAGTATGAACGTATGAAAATAGATCAGGATCAGTCTGATGGGATTCAAGTTCTGTAATAATTAAATCCTTATTCCCAATCAATATCAATTCAACCGACTGCGGTAAATCCTGCCTGGCCATAACAGCCCCGGCAACCGTTGCCCCAGGAGCATAATCGCCCCCCATTATATCCAACCCGATCCTCATGGTTTCGGTTGGCCCGATAAGGCCAAATATACTTAGGCAATAATTTCCTTTTCTATCGCCAACTTGCCACGATAATGACCACAGTCAGGGCAAACACGGTGGTACTGAACAACTGATCCACAATTGGAACAGCTTGATAATTGTACTGGAGTAGCTTTATAATGAGTTCTACGCTTATTCCGTCTTTGTTTTGAAATCCTGTGTTTTGGATGTGCCATCTAACAAATGTTTTATTCAGTTTTAATCAAATTCTTCTTCCTGATAGATATTCAGCTTATCTGGCCTAATATCATTTTACTCTTGTACAACGAATTACTATCCCTGTAATAAGGGTGAAGTTTTAAGCAGTAAACTCAATTGTACATGCTAAAAAATTGCCGTGCAAAGCTATAAAACAAAATCGAAATAAAAAAACCGGATATGCGGGCAAATTGCTCTGTTCCTTTATTTTCCCTATCTACTTTTTAAGAACAATCCTGAAGGTTGTGCCTTTGCCTAAATCAGAACCTCTAACAAAAATTTTACCGCTATGATAATTCTCTACTATTCTTCTAACAAGTGATAAGCCCAAACCCCACCCACGTGGCTTAGTAGTATATCCAGGCTGAAAGATCACCTTATAATTTGATTTATTGAGCCCTTTCCCTGAATCGCTAATATCAATATACACTACCTGACCCTGATCCTTGACAACCAAATCAATAAGCCCTACACCATTCATAGCGTCAATCGCATTCTTACACAAGTTTTCGATTACCCAATCGAAAAGGGAAACATTCAGCGGTACAAACAGCTCATCCAGATCTCCATAATGTAAATTGAATTGCACCTTGCTGGAAGAACGGGTTTTGAGGTAGGCTATAGCATTATTCAAAACAATGAGAACATCACTTGGAATCAACACAGGAGCTGAACCGATTTTGGAAAACCTGTCTGCAATAGTTTCCAGTCGGTTTACATCTTTCTCCACCTCATTTAGCATTTTTTGATCCGTCTCTCTCATTTTAAGTAGCTCGATCCAAGCCATTAAAGATGATATAGGTGTTCCCAGCTGATGGGCGGTTTCCTTCGACATACCTACCCAAACCTGGTTTTGCTCAGCCCTTCTCGAAATATTAAAAGCAAAGTAGGCAATGAAAATAAAGACGAAAATGATTGACAGCTGAACAAGAGGATAAAACTGAATCCGGTAAAGAATAACACTATCCTTATAATAGGTATATTGCTTGCTGTCATATAGATCCAAAATAATAGGATCATGCTGATCCTTCATTACAGCAAGCTGTTTGTTCAAGTAATTAAGGCTTTTTCTGGATAATTTTTCCGGATTGGGGTCATTTGTGTCCTTTCCTTCTTTATCAGTAAGACGTACATTCCTTGCATACAGGGTTTTTCCGTCATCATCAATCGTAATTAGAGGAATAGTTTCATTTTGCCCAACGATTTTCACACAAAAAGCCATGAGCTGATCATCCATTTCAAGGTCGGTGTTTGATATATATTGAAAGGCATCAGCCCAAATTTCTATCTTCTGCCTTTCTTCAATTTCCAGGCTGCTAACCAGGTTATTAGTATATAAACTGGTCAATAATCCTATGATTATTGCACCAGCCAATAAGAAGAACTTCCAGCGTTGTTTGCGAGTATAAATGTGCAAGACAAGAGAGTATTGGTTAACAAATCCAGTTTTGGTCTATAACAATACTATATAACGCAACATCCCTTTGTTCTATTGTATATCAGGGTATATTTTTCCAAGCAGTATTTCTTTTTGCTTGATAATGGTGACTGAATATCTGTCAGGAGGAATATTTGTAAGATCAAGGCGACTAACAAGATGTTCGTCTTTGTGGTTCAAGCCATATTGATAAGTTTTATCGTAATAAGTAAGTAATATTCTGGCAGTTTCAGAATAGTTTCCTTCCTTCAAGGCTTCAACAGCTTGCCTGGTAGCTAGTTTTCCCAGGCGTTGTTCTACTCTTAATATTGCTTCTGTAAGCAGTTCATTGGCCTGCCCTGCGTAATCTGAAACAAGCACCTGGATACGATATTCATGAGGCACTTCGATAAATAGCAAGGCCGACTGCAACATTTGTTCAAAAAAGGGTTTAGGAATAAAGATCTTTCCTATTTGCAAACTTTCGTCCTCTACCCAACAGTATGGTTCTTTAATCTTACTCATTACCCTGAATAAATTATTCTCGAAGTGCTCCGTGCTGGGTTGCTTATCCTGCCCAATTCCCCCAAATGCAGAACCTTTGTGTGAAGCCAGGCCTTCAAGGTCAACTACAGGTTCTCCACGCTCAATCATCTCATGCAACAGTAGGGTTTTTCCACTACCAGTAAGCCCTCCCAAGACAATAATTTCCTTTTCCTGGATAATATTTTCCCTGATATACCTGCGATACGACTTATATCCTCCTCTAAGTACCCGGCAATGCAAATCAACAGTTTCAAATAACCAGGCCATGGATTCACTTCTCATTCCTCCCCGCCAGCAATGCATTAATAATTCACCTCCAGGCTTAAGGTCCTTAACCTGATCGATCATTTTAACCATTTTGGGCCCAACAAATTCCAGCCCTTTGCGAACAGAGGGAAAACGCCCCTGTTTTTTATAAAGCGTTCCTATCTGATTTCGTTCTTCGTCATTGAATAGAGAAACATTGATGGCTCCTGGAATATGGCCATCAGAATATTCTCCGGGAGAACGAACATCTATCACCGGAATGCTTTCAGATAACTCCAGAAACTCCTTGCTGTCAATATACTCCATGCTGTTATAAGGTTCTGAAGATCATTTCAATAATTGGTATTCTCAATATTAGTGTTCCGGAAACAACTATTTCCGCAATTTCAATAAACATTATTCTTTATTCTTAGATAAATAAATTAGCCCATCTCCTTTTTCCTGAATTTTTCCAATGATAAAAAATGGCTCACCATCCTCATTGAATTTTTGCTGAAGCATCTCTATTTCCCCAGGCGGAACAGTAAACAATAAGCCTCCGGAAGTCTGGGCATCTGCAAGCATCAATTGTTCAAGTTGGCTCACTTCATGCCCCGGGCGAATAAAATCCGAAACGAAATCGAGATTATTTACAGTTCCTCCCGGAATTACATTTGATGCGAGCATCTCTTTTACTCCCTCAAGAACGGGTACACTGTTTACCCATATTTCTGCATCAACTCCACTAGCCTTGGTTATCTCATGCAAATGACCCAATAGCCCAAAGCCGGTAACATCAGTAACAGCATTTACTTTGAATTTCTTCATAATATCAGCTGATTTCCGGTTTAATCTACTCATGAGCTCAAACATTTCCAGCATTCTATCCGACGAGAGTAGACCTCTTTTTAGAGCCGTGGATAAAACTCCTGTTCCAATTGGCTTAGTCAATACCAGATAATCGCCTTGTTTTGCCGTGCTGTTTTTCCAAATCTTATCCGGATCAATTTTCCCTGTAACAGCCATACCGTATTTGGGTTCGTTATCCTCAATTGTATGGCCGCCCAGAATCAATAACCCTGCTTCTGCAGCTTTGCTTTCAGCTCCTTTAAGAATCTGACTAAGGACCTCCAAAGGCAGTCTTTTCGAGGGAAAGGCAACAATATTTAATGCAAATAAAGGATCGCCTCCCATTGCATATATATCACTAAGAGCATTTGCAACAGTGATAGCCCCAAACTGATAAGGGTCATCAACAATCGGTGTGAAAAAATCCACTGTTTGTACTATTGCGAGATCTGAACTTATCCTGAAAATCGCTGCATCATCAGAAGTCTCTTGCCCAACCAGTACATCCGGATGATCAGGAACAGGCATGCCTTTTAATACCTTCTCAAGGTCCTGTGGCCTAAGCTTGCATGCACAACCCAAACCATGGGTAAAATGAGTGAGTTTAATCTCTTTTATAGCAGTCGAAGGAAAATTTAAATTTTCTGATGATTTAAGTGATCTGATTGTGCTTGTCAACTCCTCTATTGCGTCATCAATCTCCTCATTAGTAGTCTGTTTACCCGTAGAAAGACGAATAGTTCCCATGGCTGTCTCAACAGGTATTCCCATTGCAACCAGTACTGGAGAAAGATCAATTTGGTCAACATGGCAGGCAGCCCCGGCAGAGGCCGCAAGATTTTCGAGGGATCCCAGAATAGTATTTGCCTCCAGTCCCGGGAAGGATACACTAAGAGTATTTAGAAGACATAATTCAGGATGACCATTAACCTTCATCTCCGGGAAATTATTTGACAGCCCTTTTTGAAGTCGATCTTTAGTCGACTTCAGATGTATCATGTTTCTTTCCAAATCTCTGCCCGCCACTTCACAGGCCTTGCCCAAACCAACAATCTCCAGAACATTCTCTGTTCCAGGACGCATATTTTGCTCATGGTCGGCACCATGAATAAATTTCTTTAGCTCAACTCCTTCACGAACAAACAAGGCTCCCACTCCCTTTGGCGCATAAAGCTTATGACCGGCAACAGACAATAAATCTACGCCCAGATCCTCCACCTTTACTTTTGTTTTTCCCAAAGATTGGGCCGCATCAGTGTGCATAAGGATATTATTCGCCCGGGCTATCCCGGCAATTTCCCTTATTGGCTGTATTGTACCAACTTCGTTGTTGCTATGCATGATAGTTATAAGAATGGTATCAGGCATAATAGCCCGTCTGACATCCTCCGGATCAACCATGCCATAAGCATCCACAGGAACTTTTGAAATTCTGAAACCATTTTCCTCCAGGTATTGACACACCTCCATAATAGCTGGATGCTCGATTGCAGAAGTAATAATATGTCGACCCTCATCCTGTTTAGAAAATGCAATTCCCTGAACAGCAATATTATTCGATTCTGTCCCGCCACTGGTAAAAATGATCTCATAGCTGTGAGTTCCCAGGAGATCCGCAACTTGTTTTCGGGCTTTTTCCACTGCAGTACGTGTTGCTGCTCCAAAAGAATGGCTACTACTGGGGTTGCCAAAATGGCTCCGCAGATAGGGCTCCATAGTCGTGATCACCTCCGGGTCAATGGGGGTGGTTGCATTATAATCCAGATATATGGGTTTCATAAACTTTTATTTATTACCAGGGTGTTGTTCTGTACTTTCCAGGTTCCTCCTCAAACATCGACAGGTAGTTTCCATAGCGCATTTCGCTAATTTCACCTTTTACAACGGCCTTCTGTACTGCACATCCTGGCTCGTGATAATGCGTGCAGTTATGGAATTGGCATCCCGCTGCAGATTTAAAAATTTCAGGAAAAAAATGATATAGTTCATTCTTTTCTATGTCCACAGTGCCGAATCCACTTATCCCCGGTGTATCAATTATACTTCCCCCGCTGCTTAAATTAAGCATTTCCGGATAGGTAGTAGTATGCTTTCCTGTGTGGTGGGCCTCGGAAATAGAGTCGGTTCTCTGATTCAGGGCTGGGTCAAGTTTATTGATTAAGCTCGATTTCCCCACCCCTGAATTACCACTAAAAACATTCAACTGATTATTTAATGCAGGCCTTAATTCCTCAATACCTTTTCCCGTTATAACGGAGGTGAACAAGCAAGGGTAGCCTGCCTTTTCATAGATGTATTTCCATTCTTTGAGTTGCTCTTTTTCCTCCTGGTTATATATATCCCATTTATTAAAAATTATCCTGGCTGGAATTTGGTAGGCCTCTGCAGTAACAAGAAAGCGATCAATAAATAGCGAAAAAGTAACCGGATCACGAAGAGTAGCAATTAACCATGCCTGATCAAGATTAGCACCAATAATATGGGATTCACGGCTTAGATTGATTGCCTTTCGTATGATATAATTGCGACGGGGATAGATTTTAAGAATCAATCCCATTCCCTCATTTTCAGTATGTTGAATGTCGACATTATCCCCAACAGCAACAGTATTAGTAGTCCGGATTCCCTTTATCCTGAACTTACCCTTCACCTTGCAAAGGATCTCCCTGCCTTCCATGGTCATTACAGTATGCCATGACCCTGTTGTCTTAATAACTGTGCCTCTTAACATCATCCAAAAGTAGCAAGGCTAGTTCGAGGTGACAAGAAAAATCTTTTTTATAGTTGACACCTAAGCTTATTTCATCAGAAAATCCAGGTTTTCACCAGGCTGAATTTCCACAACCTTATGCCCTTTTCTAAATATTCTCGCTGGTCTCGGACCGATCAGCTCAATATGATTATTAAGCACCTTAAGCATAGTCCCCTCCCTCAATCCCAATACATATATGTGTTGGTTTACCTCAAGGAATTCCTCTATTCTTTGTTCGCGTGTTTCTCCGGCATGGCCCTCTGGATTAGCATCCAAATAATGTGGGTTGATCTGAAAAGGGATAAAATTAAAAGCATGCAATCCTTTGGGGTCAATAATGGGCATATCATTAGTGGTTTTGATTGTAGGGCAGGCCATATTCGATCCGGCACTCCATCCAACATACGGAATTCCCTTGAGGATCTTATCCCGGATCACATCAACAAGATTATAGTCATGTATCATACGGGTTAGATGCCAGGTATTTCCGCCACCTACAACTATGGCCTCGGCTTGCCGGACAGCTTCAATCGGATTCTTGTGCAGATGAATAGAATCAACCTCATATCCAATTTCATTAAATCGATCTTGAACTTTATTGGCATATTCATCATAAGAAAAACTCACTGCGGCATATGGCAAAAACAGAGTCTTCTTAATTTCCGCACCTAAAAACGCCTTAATATCCCCTTTGGGGTAGTCGAGATAAGCTTCTCCCTGATTAGTAGAATTACTGATTAACAATAGTTTCATTATGATATAATAATTTTAGTGTGTAAAAAGTTTTAAAAGATTTTCTTTGATGAAATTTCTTTCATCTCTGACAATATCCATCGTAGAGAATTGATTGGTAAGGGCATTGTATAACAACAACTTCCCCGACAAAATATCTCCGGCTCCCGTTATTATTTTGATCACCTCATTGGCTTGGATCAGTCCGATAATACCCGGAATCATACTGTAAATACCCTGAATGGGAGAGTCCTCTGCCTGCTCAGGTACGGAAGCAGGAAAAAGACATCGGTAAGTCGGCCCGCCCTGATATCCAAATACGCTCAATTGGCCCTGGTATTTATAAACCGATGCATGAACCAGGGGGATTCCTGCCACGATAGCAGCATCGTTTAGCACATATCTGGCCTTGATATTATCGGTACAATCAACAATAATATCGTAATTACCAACTATATCCAGAGCGTTTTTATAGCTTATTCTGATATTGAGCAGATCAAAATGAACATTGGAATTCATTTTCTTCATCTGTGAGGTGGCCACAATAGTTTTATGCTTTCCAAGATCATTCATCCCATAAAAAACCTGCCTCTGAAGATTGGAAATGTCCACTTTATCATCGTCCATCACACCAATCAGGCCAACCCCTGTTGCCGTTAAATACTGCAGCACAGGACATCCAAGTCCACCGGCTCCAACAACCAGCACCCTGGCATTTTTAATTTTTTGTTGGCCAAGCTCACCTATTTCATCAAGAATCAGATGGCGGTGATACCGACTCTTCTCATTATCTGACAAACCAGTCATGGAGCCAAGATAACAAAAAACCCGGAAGCGAACTTCCGGGTTTTTACCTAAACAAACTTCTATGAATTATTCTCCACCAAGATGAATCCCCACTGTAACCGGGAATATGTCGGGGCCCATTCCCTCAGCAAACAGTGTTTGAGGATAATAATTGGCAAAAAATGCAAAATCACCATATCCAACTCTAGCGGTAAATCCATAACGGAAATCACGCAGGTTGAAGCTATCTTTGGTTTTGTTCTTTTGTTTTTCTCCGTCAATAGTGTATTTCTGTACCTGACGGGAACAAATGCGCATACCACCAATCACACCGGCGGATAAATGTATCCGTTTGCTTTCGCCTGTTATAGGCAATTGGATCTCAGCAAGAAGCGGCACGTTTAAATAACATACGCTTAAACGATTCTTGTCCAGATCAATATTTAGCGGCACACCAGTCATAAATCCGTCAACCTCATTAACATCAACATCGTTGGTCAGCATATATCTGTTATATTCAAATCCAAGTCCTGTAACTACTCCAAAATAATTACCAATCAGTCCAAATGATTTTTCAGCGAAATTCAGGTTAACTCCCCATGAATTTGGAACTTTAAGATCCATAAATTCTCCATTGGCAGGAAGATTTAGCTCATTATCATAATTCAGGAAATTATTAACCCCAATTTCCAGCCCATCCCAGATGCCATTCATTCTACTCATTTTTTTCTTTTTGTGAACGTGTTCTCGTACAACAATATCATCATCGCCTTCAGTAAGAATTTTGACCCTTTCGCCATCGTTAATAATGATTGAGTATTCTTTTTTCCCTATTCTAACCATGGAAGTATCCGGGTCCTGCGCACAAGCAGCTGTTCCAAATCCTTACAGTTCAGCTAAAAAAAGTGAAAGTCGTTTCATAATATTAAATGTTTAATTGTTTTCTATTATCTTGGGGTAAGACGAAGAGGGATAAAAAAAAGTTACAGCACACTAATCAATATGTGCGGCTGATCTTCTTTTAACGGGAGTATTGAAGCCAACAAGAGCAGATTCAAAGGAAACAGCTACAAGATCGCCATTTTCGTTATACTCTCTTTCAATATCTGCACCTGTGCCAAAAATATTTGACACTTTTTCCAGACCGGCATCAGCCAACTCCCATAAGCTGAATCGGGTTTTTTCAACAAGTTCAGGATCCTGGCCAAGCAGTTGTTTTCGGATATATTCTCCTGTAAATGCCACGAGTGTCAGGTAATCATCATCCTCTGCTCCAGGAATGAAGCGGTATGCAAATTGCTGGGAAGCCGGTCCGTACAGGTCGATTTTTGTGTCCACCCTGCCAGAACTTTTAGCGGGCAAACTGGCAATAGTGTGGTTAAAGCGTATCATTTCAACATCCGACAGGAGATTTTCGGATGATCTTCCTTTTTCTGCAACAGCAGCCAGGGACGACTTTTTAATAGCTTTCGGCCTGGATTCCAGAGATGCTATCTTATCATATTTTCCAGGATGTGAAATCTTATCGATATAAATTACCTGACGAGTACTATCCTCAGAAAATTGTTGCTCATCCATCCTGCCGGAATTTGGATTAAAAATAAACCATGCCAAAACCAAAATTGCCGCAGAAGAGATGGCGCCGTATATCCACCTGGGAATCAGCACAATTTTCTTTTTCAGAGCAAGCTTGTCGTTATATTGAATTTCCTCTCCAGATATCGATTTGGTGGAAAGATACATTGCCAGTACTTTTTCCTTCTCAGGATCCGACCTGCGCTGTTTTTCAAACTCTACAAGCTCATCATCCGTCAAATCCTCTTCCATGAAGGCAATGCACATAAATTCCCAATCATTGGATTCAGGAATAGAAAGCTCTGATCTAAATAATTCCGATTTGTCAGGATACCTGATTACAGGTACGGGTAACACAATGCTACCGTAATCTTCAAATTCATTATAGAATTCCGGATGTTCCTGGAGAAAAGCCTTAGTCATCTGCTCTTCTTCAGAATTAAGGCGTCCTTCGTGGTAATCCAGGAAGTAAAGCTCATAATTATTTTTATTGATCCGATCCATTCTATACAAGTGTTTCTACTGATCCAATGTGTGTTTTTAAAAATACTCTTGCCCTATAAATATAAACCTTTACCTGTGGTTCACTCAGTCCTGTCAGCTCTGCAATTTCCTTGTAAGAATATCCCTCGTAATCCCTCAGCAGAACAACGGACTTCTGAACAGGAGGCAGACGTGTAATAGCTTCATTCAATATCTCTACAAGATCACTATACTGCTCTTCATGAGCATATTTGCCTTGATCAACATGCTCAAAATCTCCTTGCCTCTTATCCTTCCTGATTTGATCTATCATAGTATGGTAAGCTGTAGTGAAGATATATGACTTCACCTTTTTCCCATCAACTCTTTCACGATTCACCCATAGCTTTTCGAAGGTATCCTGAACCACATCCCGTGCCTTATCTTCATTCTGAATATTCTTCAGTACAAAGCGATATACCGGATCCGCATATTGGTCCACACTTCGATTATAGTCTGCTACTATCATCAATCGGATTAAAGGTCAAAACTATGACGTTGAATGACGAGGAAAAGTTACAAAAAAAATGTTCCACCAGAAAAAGCATGGCAGCATCTGCCTGTTAGCAAATAAATTATTCGCAAATTTGCTACTAGATAATTGTTAATGGTAAATGATAAATGAAATAACCGAGCAACCGGATAACGGTTAACGGATAACAGATAACAGATAACGGTTAACGGATAACAGATAACGGTTAACGGTTAACAGATAACGGTTAACGGATAACGGTTAACAGATAACGGTTAACAGATAACGGATAACGGATAACAGATATCGGATAACGGTTAACGGATAACGGGTAACGGTTAACAGTTAACAGATAACGAATTACAAGATGATGAATCGACTTCAAATACCGGCCCTGATATTTATTGCGGGGCTATTGCTTGCCTCTGGAATTTTAATGGCCCAGCAAAACCTTTCGGCAAAAGAAATTGTTGAGAAAGCTGATAAGAATATGGATGGGGAAAGTTCCATCAGCACCATGAGTATGAGTATAATCCGACCCTCATGGGAGCGGACTCTCGAGTTTAAAAACTGGGTTTTGGGTTCACAGTACGCCTTAACCCTGGTAACTTCACCTGCTAAAGAAAAGGGGCAGACCTTTTTAAAACGAGGCAACGACATGTGGAATTATCTCCCAAAAATTGGAAGGTTGATAAAGTTGCCCCCATCAATGATGTCGCAGGGCTGGATGGGTTCGGACTACACCAATGATGATGTGTTGAAAGAATCTTCAATGGTGGAGGATTACGATCATAAAATTCTGGGCGAAGAAATCATTGAAGATCGAAAATGCCACAAAATTGAAATGATCCCTCATGAGGAAGCCACAATCGTTTGGGGAAAATTGCTATGCTGGATTTCTCAGGATGATTTTCTTTTCATGAAAACCGAATATTTCGATGAGGACAGCTACCTGATTCGCACTGAACTGGGAAGGGAAATTAAAATGATGGACGACAGATTGATTCCAACAATTCTTGAGATTATTCCTGCTGATGAACCTGATCAGAAAACGGTGGTTCATATTCAATCCATCGATTTTAATGTGAAAATTAGGGAAAGCTTTTTTTCTCAGCAAAACATGAAAAATATCCGATAAGCTATGAAGTATTATTTAAATATGGCCTGGAGGAATATCTGGCGAAATAAACGACGCACCTTGATTACGGCTGCTTCAATTCTTTTTGCTCTATTTTTTGCCTTGCTTATGCGAGGATTCCAGAAAGGTTCCTATGGGAATATGGTGGATAACGTTGTTAAGGCCTATACAGGGCATATCCAGGTCTTCCAGAAAGATTATCAGGAGGATAAAACTATTGATAATTCAATCCATTATAAAAATGAACTTATAACAGAAATTGAGAATACCACTAATGTTTTAATGACTGTGCCCAGGCTCGAATCTTTTGCCCTGGCCTCCTCTGGAAATAAAACTAAAGGCGTAATGATTGTTGGAACCGTTCCCGAAAAGGATGATCAACTAACGCAACTGAAAAAGAAGCTGGTGAAAGGCTCATATCTCGCTAATGATGAACGAGGACTGATGGTGTCAGAACGACTGGCTAAATATCTTAATACTGATATTGGAGATACAGTTGTTCTCATTTCACAGGGATTCCACGGAATAGGTGCAGCCGATCAATATTTAGTAAAAGGTATATTACGTTTCCCCTCACCTGATCTGGATAACAAAACAATTTTCATGGACCTGGGCTATTGCCAGGAGTTTTACTCGGCCCCCAACCGACTCAGTTCCATCTCCTTAAATATTGAAAACGACAAGCATCTCGACAATACAGTTAGTGAATTACAGGCAAAGTTGGGTATGGAATATGATGTACGCAGCTGGAAAAAAATCCTCACAGAACTGGTTCAACAAATTGAGTCAGACAATGCCGGAGGACTGATTATGCTGGGAATTCTTTACCTCATTGTTGGTTTTGGTGTATTTGGAACTGTGCAAATGATGACTGCTGAGAGGAAAAGGGAATTTGGTGTTATGGTCGCCGTAGGAATGCAAAAACGAAGGCTTACAGGCATTCTGGCTCTGGAGATGTTCTTTGTTAGCCTGATTGGTATTATTAGCGGTATTTTGCTCAGCATTCCAGTACTATATTACGGACATATCAAACCGATGGTTCTTACCGGGGATATGGCCGAAACTATCATTAATTATGGGATGGAACCAATCATGCCTACAGCCTGGGAGGCCTCCTATTTTTTTGGACAAACAGGGATGGTTATAATGCTTGTTTTTGTTGCTGTATTCTTTCCAATCCTGGGGGTAAGCAAACTTAAAGTAAACAAAGCACTTCGGGCTTAAATCAATAGACAATTAACCAAGAAAGAAAAAGTATGATACCCTCAATTTCATGGAAAAATATTTGGAGAAATAAAGCTCGCAGCCTCGTTGTTATTATTGCTATTACACTAGGATTATTTGGCGGATTATTCTCCGGGGCGATATTTAATAACGGTTCGAGGCGTTACCCCCGCCCGTGAGGGACTTACACCCTCTGGAATCATTTAAGAACTAACGCTACCTTTTCCCCCTTAAAATTTGTATTTTACGAATTTATTCAGAGCTTTC